>NZ_JBFUMD010000508.1:0-2715 GCF_054049555.1 Nocardioides sp. P5_C9_2 | reverse complement strand
CTATGGAGATGCAGTATTGCGACAATCCTCGATCCTGAGCCAATGCAAAGTGCTTCTCCTCGTACGCGAGCAGCGCAACTGGTATCCCAGCGCACATACCTGCGATACCGGCATGCATTCGAGCAGCAATGAGCCCCCTTCCTCCCGCCAGAGCCCTGCAGAGTTCACCATACGTTTGAACCTCGACGTAAAACGTGTGGAAGCCCTTCAACTCAAGGGCTTCCTCGAGACGCACTAGGGCACCGACGTCCGCGCCAACGTGAGTTCCTCCGAGGGTGGCGTGCATCGCAACCAGGCCAACGGACGTCCCCCGCGGGAAGGCACTGATGGCCCTTGATAGGTTCGCCACGACACTGCCCATCTCCTTGTCGTCCAAATAATCGGTGCCAACTACAGACACAAACAATGCCTCTGAAGCCTTCGACGATGGGTTCGAGGAGGCGTTCAGGAATGCAAGGTCTGGGGCGACGCGAGAAGCCAAGCCGAGCGCCTTGAAACGCTCTTGGGATCGCGAGTCGCGGGCAGTGAGTTGGACGGCAGAGGTTAGCGCGGCAAAGATTCTCCCTGTACGGCCCGTGGACAATTCGCATGAGATGGGCATTGTTTCCACCGAGCCTGTTACGCGGTTCGCCCACCACCAAGTCCAAGCCACGAGGAGAGACTCGACCTTATATTGGTCACCAAGATATCCCCCTCCCACGGCAACCGTCCTCAAGGAACGGGCATATGCCTTCACCGTCGGATGCGGATACCGTCGGAGGATGATCCTTCTGAGCCGCCACCCTGGGACCAATGCAAGCCCGGTCAACACGGCGAGGCGCAACGCCCACCGTCCGACCAGGAGACGACGGCGTCGTCCCGTGACCGACAAGTATTCAAGGCGGTCGAATATGCGAGGAAAGGTGGTCCCGGTGCCGAGACCACGAAAGGAAGCGGGGTCGACTGCAACTATCGCAATCCGTGAATTGCGGTCCTGCGCGCGAACGACGGATACCGTCCGTGCGACCAACTCGTAATCGCCGAGGTTAGAGGCGCTGTACGCTTCTGAAACAATTACATYGGTCACAGTAGACCACCTTTCGTTTGGGAAATTTTATGAGCTGCTATAGACCACCCGACGGCACTTACGAGAGATGTGATGGCAGCGCCAATCGCGGCCCCCATTGCACCTCCAACTATGGCTCCAGGGATGCCGAAACCAAGCCCAAGCCCCAATGCGAAGAAGCGCAGGCGTAAGAGCTCCACGTCCGCTCCAAACACCTTCAGGCGGACGGTCTGCACGCTCGTGACAACGATGGCCAGGAATCCGCAGATGATCACGGGGAAGACCGGCCGCGCGGCGTCCCAGCTCTCGCCTAGCAGAAGTCCCCCCAGTGCTGGAATAGTCATGACAGCGGTCCCCCACAGCACGGCCGCGGCCTGAACTGAACCGACGGAGATCGCTGGCAGTCCGGTGAATGGCGCTGCGCGGAGCGTCTTCAGAAGATGCGAGTTGCTGGCACTCAGGAGAATTCTTACGGGACCCAGCAAGGTGTCCGCCCCACGAAGAGCCGCTACGCCGACCGGTCCGACGCTGGCCGCTACCAGCCAAAGTGGTATCTGGATAGAAAGCGTACCAATCGCATAGTCGCTGCCAAACCGGATCGCTCGAGCGTCCAGAAAGATGGCGCTAGCCGTTGGCCTATGGCAGTGAAGCCGATTCCGCATAAGCAGACTCGCGATGAGCAGTCCCGGTAGGCAGGCGAGACCCCAAAGAGATAACCATCCGGTGGAACCTAAGCTCTCGCGATGGATAAGAAGGGCAAAGATCCCAATCATTAGTCCCCACCCGCAGTCCAGCAAAGTCGCACCGCCGATGCGGTCGCCGGCGATGAGCGCGAAGCGGGTGAAGTCGTGCAGGAACGGCGCCGCAACGACTAGTAGCCACGGCGAGGGCGCCTGGTCAGGAACCGATGTGAAGAAGAGCAGCACAGAAACCTGTGCGGCAATCGCAATTGCACAACAGCGGAATAGCGCTGACGACAACATGCTTCCCGAGTCCTCGTCACCACCGCGATAGAGCATAAGAAGGTCACTCGAGACTGTCCGGCTCAGACCGATAGAGAGCGTCAGCAGGGTGAGGATCAGAGCAAATTGCCCAAACGCCTCTACAGACAGGAAGTTGGCCGCAAGGATCGTCATGAACATGCTATTCGCGCTGTATGCAGCTTGGTCCAGAGCGAGAAGAATTGGCCTTAAACGATTAGCCATGAAGGCGGAGGCGTGAATTTGCAGAGCCCAAGACGGCCAGGGTTGCGACGACTGCTAGCGATAGCCATACGGATACGAAAAGCACGTTTCCGAGGCCGCCCCGGATGGCCGAAACTAAGTAGTAAAGACAGATCAGTGAAACGATTCTATTCCTAAGGTGGTTACTGGCAACCATGCGATGAAGGGCAGATGCACCTATCCCAACAGAAATCATGCCAAGAACCAGTCCGGCGTCCCCGAAGTTGATAATCCATTCGCCCATCATCGTCGGGGGCAAGCCTCCACCATTGAATCCTTGGCCAGTCCGATCCTTCAGAACTAGATCGTAAGGGACTCGATCTGAGCCAGGCAGTAGTGCCAAGATATTCCAGATGAAGGTTTCGCCCCGTTCGTAGGGGTAGTAGGCTGTTAGTGAGACCACGTCTACCAGATTGCGGCTAAAAGTTGCAGTGTAGTCGCGTAGAT
>NZ_JBFUMD010000507.1:0-2717 GCF_054049555.1 Nocardioides sp. P5_C9_2 | reverse complement strand
CCCAGGGGCACCTGACGACCCCGTCGCTGCCCTCGTGCCGGGTGTGCCACCAGCGCATCGCGCCCCAGGAGCCGCGGCGGGTGACGCGTCCGCCGCTCGGCGGCCTGCGCCTGCCCACGGGCGAGGTCGTCCCGCTGGACCGGGGCGTCGTCCTCGGCCGCAAGCCCGCCCCGCTGAAGGGCACCAGCGACTGGCCGCACCTGGTCCACCTGCCCTCCGACCACACCTTCGTCTCCCGCATGCACCTGCACATCGAGCTGGACGGCTGGCAGGTGCTCGCCCGCGACCTCGACTCGCGAGGTGGCACCATGCTCGCCATGCCTGGACGTGACCCTGAACGCATGCGTGCCGGCGAGGCCTACGTCCTCGAGCCCGGCAGCTCCCTGGACCTCGCGGAGGTCTACGAGGTGCGCTTCGAGTCGGGGCCGGCAGCGGCCACGGTGGCCGACTCGTGAGCGCGCCGGTCATCCCGGGGTTCCAGTTCATGGAGCACCTCGGCAGCGGCGGGTTCGCCGACGTCTTCCTCTACGAGCAGCAGTGGCCGCGACAGCGCGTCGCCGTCAAGGTCGTGCGGCCCGACGTCCCCCTCAACGACCGCGAGAAGCATCTCTTCACCGCCGAGGCCAACGCCATGGCACGGCTCGCCGACCACCCCTACATCGTCTCGGTGATCACCGCCGGCGTGACCCAGGACGGCGGCCGCCCCTACCTGGTGATGCGCTACTGCCCGCCGCCGGACCTCGGCATCCGGGTGCGGTCCAACCCGATGCCCGTGGTCGACGCCGTGTCGACGGGGATCAAGCTGGCCAGCGCGATCGAGACCGCGCACCGCTCCGGCATCCTGCACCGCGACATCAAGCCGAGCAACGTGCTCGTGACGACGTACCACGAGCCCGCGCTCACCGACTTCGGCATCGCTGGTCACATGGCCGACATCGAGGGCGAGAGCGACGTCCGGATCTCCTACCCGTGGTCGCCCCCCGAGCTGCTGGACGGCCGCTCCAACGGGTCGGTGGCCTCGGACGTCTACTCCCTGGGGGCCACGATCTGGCACCTCCTGGTGGGCCGCTCCCCCTTCTCGATCCCGTCGGGCGACAACTCCACCCGAGCCCTCAGCGCCCGCATCCTGCACGCCGCCGCCCCGGCCACCCAGCGTCCCGACGTGCCCCCGGCCCTGGACCGGCTGCTCCAGCAGTGCCTAGCCAAGCAGCCTGCGCATCGACCCCAGAGCGCCCTGGAGCTGGCTCGCAGCCTCCAGCAGATCGAGTCCGCCGCGGGATGGCCGCGCACGGCGGTGGCCGTCGAGGGTGACCGTCCCGACTCCTCGGTGCGCACGGTCGCCCCGGAGCCGGAGGAGGACCGGACGGTCATGAAGGCCGTCACCGTCATCTCCGCGTCCGGTCCGCGCCGGATCGCCTCGGCGCAGGCCGAGCAGGAGGCCGCGGAGCAGGCACGACCGCGCGGCGTCGCCGGGGCGGTGTGGGCCGTGGCCGGCGTCGTCGTCGTCGCCGGGGCCGTCGGAGCGCTGCTGCTGCAGGGCGGCGAGCGGCCGGACGACCCCGAGGCCCGTACGCCGGCACCGGCGCCGTCCACCCCCTCCGACCTCATCCCCCAGGTCCTCGACTCCGCCCCGTCCGTCACGGGCACCCGCACCCCGGACGGGGTCGTCTTCCGCTGGCAGACGCGCGACGGGCTCGAGCCGGGTGACACCTGGGTGTGGCAGCGCCTCGACTCCGGGACCGTCGAGCGCACGGAGCGCAACCAGGTGCTCGTACGCAGCCCGGACGAGGTCTGCGTCGAGGTGCGCCTCGTGCGTGGCGGCGACGAGTCGCCCGCCAGCAACGAGTGCGTCCCCGCCGGCTGAGCCGACGGGGACGTTCCTCAACGGGTGGGCCGAGGCAGCGCGGTCAGTCGTCCTCCCAGTCGCGGCGCGGACCCGTGGCGGCGTCCTGCTCCGTCGCGGACATCCGGTTCGACGCCCACAGCGAGACCACGGCCGTCACGGCGAGGGTGGCCACGATCACCACCAACGACAGCCAGATCGGGATGTCCGGGGCCCACGGGATGGGCTCGCCGCCGTTGATGAAGGGCAGCTCGTTCTCGTGCATCGCGTGCAGGATCAGCTTGACGCCGATGAAGGCCAGCAGGAACGCGAGGCCGTAGGACAGGTAGATCAGGCGCTGCAGCAGGCCACCGATGAGGAAGTAGAGCTGACGCAGGCCCATGAGCGCGAAGATGTTCGCCGTGAGCACCAGGTAGGGCTCCTTGGTGATGCCGAAGATCGCCGGGATGGAGTCCAGGGCGAAGAGCAGGTCGGTGGTGCCGAGGGTGATGATCACGATGAACAAGGGCGTGATGAGGCGCTTGCCGTTCTCGTGCGTGAAGATGCTCCGACCGTGCCACTCCTTGGTGGCGGGGAAGCGCTTCTCCACCCACTCGACGAGGCGGTTCTCCTCGAACTCGTCGTCCTCGTCCTCCGCGCCCTCCTTGGCCAGCTTGACGGCCGTGTAGATCAGGAAGAGGCCGAAGATGTAGAAGACCCAGCTGAAGTTGTTGATGGCCGCGGCGCCGACGAAGATGAAGATCGCGCGCATGACGAGTGCCATCACGATGCCCACCATGAGCGCGTACTGCTGCAGCTCACGCGGCACCGCGAACTTGCTCATGATGATGATGAAGATGAACAGGTTGTCGATCGACAACGAGTACTCCACCAG
>NZ_JBFUMD010000506.1:0-2720 GCF_054049555.1 Nocardioides sp. P5_C9_2 | reverse complement strand
GTCCACGTGGTCTACACGCGGTTCCGCTCGATGCTCAACCAGGAGCCCCAGGCCCTGCGGATGCTTCCGCTGGAGGTCGTGGAGGGTGACGAGAAGCCCTCCGACGAGGAGCTGCTGCCGCTCTACGAGTTCGAGCCCTCGCCGTCCGAGGTGCTCGACTCCCTGCTCCCGCGCTACGTCCAGAGCCGGATCTTCTTCGCCCTGCTGCAGGCTGCCGCCTCCGAGCTGGCCGCCCGTCAGAAGGCGATGAAGGCTGCGACGGACAACGCCGACGAGCTCATCAAGAAGTACAAGCGCATCGCCAACCAGGCTCGCCAGGCTGGCATTACCCAGGAAATCAGCGAGATCGTCGGTGGCGTCAATGCCCTTGCCGACGCACAAGCCGGGAGTGAGTGAACATGACTGCCACCATTGAAGAGACGACCCACCAGGCCGGCGGCTCGGTCGGTCGCATCGCCCGAGTCATCGGCCCGGTCGTGGACATCGAGTTCCCGACCGGCTCGATGCCGGCGATCTACAACGCCCTGACGTGCGAGTTCGAGCTGGGCGGTGAGAAGCACTCGATCATCCTCGAGGTCGCCCAGCACATCGGCGACGGCATGGTCCGTGCCATCTCGATGAAGCCCACCGACGGCCTCGTCCGCGGCGGCCAGATCACCGACACCGGCGGCCCCATCACCGTGCCCGTCGGTGACGCCACCCTCGGCAAGGTGTTCAACACCACCGGCGACGTCCTCAACCTCGCGGAGGGTGAGACGTTCGAGCCCGCCGAGCGCTGGGGCATCCACCGCAAGGCGCCGGCGTTCGACCAGCTGGAGTCCAAGACCCAGATGTTCGAGACCGGCATCAAGGTCATCGACCTGCTCACCCCGTACGTCCAGGGTGGCAAGATCGGCCTGTTCGGTGGTGCCGGCGTCGGCAAGACCGTGCTCATCCAGGAGATGATCGCCCGCGTCGCCAAGGACCACGGTGGTGTGTCGGTGTTCGCCGGTGTCGGCGAGCGCACCCGTGAGGGCAACGACCTCATCGTCGAGATGGAGGAGGCCGGAGTCCTCGGTCAGACCGCCCTCGTCTTCGGCCAGATGGACGAGCCGCCGGGCACGCGCCTCCGAGTGGCCCTCTCGGCCCTCACGATGGCGGAGTACTTCCGCGACGTGCAGAAGCAGGACGTGCTGCTCTTCATCGACAACATCTTCCGCTTCACCCAGGCCGGTTCCGAGGTCTCCACGCTGCTCGGTCGCATGCCGTCCGCGGTGGGCTACCAGCCCAACCTCGCCGACGAGATGGGTCAGCTCCAGGAGCGCATCACCTCGACGCGTGGTCACTCGATCACCTCGCTGCAGGCGATCTACGTCCCCGCCGACGACTACACCGACCCGGCCCCGGCCACGACGTTCGCACACCTCGACGCGACCACCGAGCTCTCGCGAGAGATCGCCTCGCTCGGTATCTACCCCGCCGTGGACCCGCTGACGTCGACCTCGCGGATCCTCGACCCGCAGTACATCGGTGACGAGCACTACCGCTGCGCGGTCCGGATCAAGCAGATCCTCCAGCGCAACAAGGAGCTCCAGGACATCATCGCGATCCTCGGTGTCGACGAGCTCTCCGAGGAGGACAAGATCATCGTGTCCCGGGCGCGCCGCATCCAGCGCTTCCTCTCGCAGAACACCTACGTGGCCAAGCAGTTCACCGGCATCGAGGGCTCCACGGTCCCGGTGGCGGACACCATCGAGGCGTTCAACAAGATCGCCGACGGCGAGTACGACCACGTCGCCGAGCAGGCGTTCTTCATGTGCGGTGGCCTCGACGACGTCGAGGCCAAGTGGGCTGAGATCCAGAAGTCCCTCTGATGGCTGACCACACCAGCAAGCCCCTCCACGTGGAGCTCGTCGCGGCGGACCGTCTGGTCTGGTCGGGCGAGGCCCGCATGGTCATCGCGCGCACGACGGACGGTGACGTGGGCATCCTGCCCGGGCACGCCCCGATGCTCTCGGTGATCATCGAGGGCGTCGTCGACGTGCAGACCGCCGACGGCGAGACGTGGGTCGCGGCCGTGGACGCCGGGTTCCTGTCGGTGGCCAACAACCGCGTCTCGATCTTGTCCGAGCACGCGGAGATGTCGCACGAGATCGACCTGGAGAAGGCGCGCCACGAGCTCGAGCGCGCCAAGTCCAGCGGCGAGAACGACGACGCCGCGCAGGAGGCGGTCCGTCGCGCCGAGGCTCGTGTCCGGGCCGTCGAACGGGCGTCCTGACGGAGTGACGCACGGCTGACGCTAGGGTGAGCGCACGGACCGATCGGGTCCGTGCGCTCACTGCATTTTCGTGGTGTCGAAGCGGTGCACCGGTGGTGGCACAAGGGAGGCATGGATGCCGTTGTGGCAGTGGCTGCTCGAGTCCGTGGGCGTCCTGCTGGTCCTGCCGCTGCTGTACGGCGTCGCCCTGATCGTGCGTCGGCGACTGCTCGCCCGCAACGGTGGCACCTTCGAGCTGAGCTACCGCATGCGTACCGCCCACCCCGGCCGCGGGTGGCTGCTCGGGCTGGGTCGCTACAACGGTGACTCCCTGGAGTGGTTCCGCATCTTCTCCCTGTCGCCGCGTCCGCGGTTGAGCTGGGCGCGCCAGTCGATGACCTACTCGGGTCGTCGCGACCTGGTCGGCGCCGAGGAGATGTCGTTGTACGCCGGCCACGTCGTCGTGTGCTGCACGGCACCGTCC
>NZ_JBFUMD010000505.1:0-2732 GCF_054049555.1 Nocardioides sp. P5_C9_2 | reverse complement strand
GCCGTGGAACCTCCAGGTGGACGAGCACCCGGCAGCGGTCGCCTACCCGGCCGACGCTCACGAGGTCGCCCGGATCGTGCGAGCCGCCGCGGCGTCCGGTCTCCGGGTCGCCCCCCAGGGCACCGGCCACGGAGCACCTCCGCTCGCCGGGCGGCTCGGCGACGCCGTACTCCTGCGCACCTCGGCGATGACCGGGCTGAGCGTGGACGCCGCCAGCCGTACGGCTCGCGCCGAGGCCGGCGTGCTCTGGGGCGACGTCATCGCCCGGGCCGGCAAGGTCGGACTGGCGGGAATGCACATGTCCAGCCCCGGAGTGGGCGTGGTCGGTTCGTCGCTGGGTGGCGGCGTGAGCTGGTACGCCCGCCAGCACGGGCTGCAGTGCAGCGCGATCACGGCCGTCGAGCTGGTGCTGGCGGACGGGACGTTCGTGCGCGCCACCGAGACCCAGGACCCGGACCTGCTGTGGGCGGCCCGCGGTGGCCACGGCGGCTTCGGGGTGGTCACGGCGCTCGAGTTCGACCTGCTGCCGATCCGCACGGTGTACGCCGGGATGCTGGCCTGGGACTGGCGGCACGCGCGGCGCGTCCTCACCGCGTGGGGCGAGTKGACCGCGGACGCGCCGGAGTCGGTGACCAGCGTCGCCCGGATCTTCCAGGTCCCTGACGAGGAGTGGATGCCCCCCGACATCCGCGGTCGGCGGCTCGTCATGCTCGACGCGGTGGCTGTCGGCGACGCCGAGGCGGCTGCCCGCGCCCTTGCTCCGCTGCGTGCCCTCGGGCCCGAGACCGACACCTTCGCGGAGGTGCCCGCGGCCGACATCGCGCACCTGCAGCTCGACCCCCAGGAACCCACCGCGGTCTACGCCAACAGCGTCCTGGTCCACGGCCTGCCCCCGGACGCGGTGGACGCCCTCATCGCGACGGCCGGTCCCGGCTCCGGCAGCAAGCTGCTGTTCGTCGAGCTGCGACAGCTCGGTGGCGCGCTGGCGCGGCCCGCGCCCCGAGGTGGTGCGCTCGACCACCTCGACGGCTCCTTCTTGGTGCTCGGCGTCGGGCTGGACGTGGGCACCGGCTGGAGCGCCGTACGTGACGACGCCACCCGGGTCCTGGACTCCCTCGCCCCCTGGACCTCCAGCGCGTCGTACCTCTCGATGGCCTACGAGGCTGCCGCCAGGCGCGGGTGGTCGGCGTCGGCGTACGAGCGCCTCCACCGGATCCGTCGTTCCGCGGACCCTGACGGGGTGTTTGTCGCGCCGCAAAGCACGGCAGGCGACTGATTCCGCAGGAACATTCAAGTCGGACGCAAGTCCTTCTCAACCGTGCGGGTGCACCGTCGTCGGGTCAACGACGACACCACACGGAGGAACAATGACCATCGCACAGACCAGCACCGCGTACGCCGCACCGTTCGGGGAGCTGGACGCACTCACCATCGGCACCGTCGCGGTGCCCGGCGACACGAAGTACGACGCCCTCGTCTCGCCCTGGAACCTGGCCATCGCGGTCCGGCCCGCAGCCGTCCTCGCGGCCCACGACGCCCAGGACGTCGTCGAGGCCGTGCGCTTCGCGGCCCGTCACGGCATTCGCGTCACCCCGCAGGCCACCGGCCACGGCCCCATGGCCGACCTCACCACCGAGCTGCTGGTCACGACCAAGGAGCTCGACGAGGTGGTCGTCCACCCGGAGGGCTGGGCGCGCGTCGGAGCCGGCGTGAAGTGGCTCAAGGTCGTCGAAGCCGCCGCGCCGTACGGCCTGGCACCCCTGTCCGGATCGATCACCGACGTCGGCATCGTCGGCTACACCACCGGCGGCGGGCTCGGGCCGATGGCCCGCACCTACGGGCTGGCCAGCGACAAGGTGCGCGCCATCGAGGTCGTCACCGGCGACGGCGAGCTCCGGCGGGTGACGCCCACGGAGCACCCGGACCTCTTCTTCGCCCTGCGCGGCGGCAAGGGGATGCTCGGCATCGTCACCGCCATCGAGTTCGACCTGGTCGAGCAGCCGCGGTTCTACGGCGGCTCGCTGTGGTTCGACGGGGACGACGCGGCGACCGTCATCGAGCGCTGGCTGCACTGGTCCGACGACCTGCCCGAGCTGGGCACCACGTCGATCGCCCTGTTCCAGCTCCCCGACATGGAAGGCGTGCCGCCCATGCTGGCCGGCCGGCTGACGCTGTCGGTGCGCTTCGTGTGGACGGGGTCGGCCGAGGAGGGGGAGCGCCGGTTCGCTGCGATGCGGGCCGCTGCTCCGGTGATCCTGGACGACGTGGCCGACAAGCCCTACGCCGCGATCGACTCGGTCCACACGGACCCGCTCGACCCCACCCCGGCCTACGAGGCGGGCAACGTCCTCACCGACTTTCCCGCGGAGGCGGTGGACGCCCTGCTCGCCCTGACGGGGCCGGGTGTGGCGTCGCCGCAGATCCTGGTCGAGGTCCGCCAGCTGGGCGGCGCCTTCGCCCGACCGGGGGAGCACCCGAGCGCCTTCGCCTCGCGGGCGGCGGCGTACTCGTTGCTCGTCGTCGGCATCTCGGAGATCCCGGGCGTGGAGGACCACGCCGCCGCGATCCTCGACGCGCTGGCGCCGTGGGTGGGTGGACACCGGCTGCCGAACTTCACGTTCACGCCGGAGGAGTACGTCGACGCGTACGACGAGGTGACCCTCGCGCGGCTGCGTCGGGCCATCCGGACCTACGACCCGGACGGCGTGATGACGATCGGCGGCGTGCTCTCC
>NZ_JBFUMD010000504.1:0-2750 GCF_054049555.1 Nocardioides sp. P5_C9_2 | reverse complement strand
TCACCGGGTAGTGCCATGAGGCCCACGCCAGGCCGACGATCAACGAGGCCGCTACCGGGCCGTGGGTGCGCAGGAGGGTCGGTAGCGCGAACCCTCGCCAACCGTTCTCTTCGAGGAGTGCGCCTGCGTCGAGGAACATGGCCACCGGCAGGAGGACGAGCATGCTCCAGGAGAACTGCCACGCGAGATCGCCCGGGACGAAGGTGAGGTGGAGCAGTCCGCTGACGACGTTGCAGGCGGTGAAGAGGACGATGGCGGTGAGCCAGACCGCGAGACCGCGTCGGACTCCGACCTCGCGGGACCATGGCCGGAACCGGCCAGCGACCAGACGCAGGAGCCCAGGAGCATCGCGGATCCGGGCGAGCAGCACCACGGCGAGGTCCGGTGCGGCCACCTGGGCCAGCGCCAGCGTGACAGCGAGCAGCGCTGCCGGATGGGCGAGGACCACCCGCCCCGCCGTGAGCAGGTCCGAGCCGAAGTCGATGCCTGCCTGTGACAGCCCCTCCTCGATGGCGGCGTCGGCACCGCTGAGCAGGAAGGCGACCCCCAGGAGCACCTCCAGTCCCACCGCGATGAGCCAGAAGGTCAGGACCGGTCGGCGCCCCAGGTCGGGCGCATGACCTGGATGGAGGCTGAGCGCTGGCTTTGGGTCACCCATGGTGCCAAGCCTTCGGTATGAAGATGGTCGCGGCCATCGGGGAACACCCTGGGTCACCCCGAGCCTGTGTCCGACATCGAGCGCGGGTCGGGCTGACCAGTTGGGGTATGCAGTGCCGGGAAGGCCGTACGGGGCTGTGTAGGCAGGAGTGTCGCGCTGGAAGCGCCACCCCTCGGCGAGGGCGCCCACGTCGAGCGTGTCGTACCCGATGGTGTCGAGGAACTGCCCGACCGCGTCTCGGGGCGCCGTCTTGATGCGTTCTTTGCGGGGCTTGACGCGCATGTGCCGCTCGCCCGGTTGACCAGTCGTTACCGTCGACCGAGGGCCCGCAGAGGTTCCGCGCCGCACTACGCAAGAAGGTCCGCATGGGAATCGTCAACAACGCCGTCTACCTGGCCGGTGCACGCTGCGCCGTACCTCCCTCGCTCGAGCTGACCTACGAGACGATGGCCGAGACCGGCGGCATGGGATGGATCGGCCTTTACCGGCCAGCACGTGAGGAGATGGACTCGGTCGCGGCAGAGTTCTCGCTCCACCACCTGGTCGTGGAGGACACCATCAAGGCGCACCAGCGCCCGAAGATCGAGCGATACGGTGATGTGCTCTTCACCGTGCTGCGCCCCGCGCGCTACGTCGACGCGGAGGAACGGGTCGAGTTCGGTGAGATCCACGTCCTGACCGGGCCCAACTTCGTCATCACCAGTCGCTTCGCCGAGACCCCGGACCTCGGCGTCGTCAGGAAGCGACTCGAGGGCTCGCCCGACCTGCTCGCGCTCGGGCCCGAGGCGATCCTCTACGCCATCCTCGACCAGGTCGTCGATGAGTACGCGCCAGTTGTCTCGGGCATGGCCAACGACATAGACGAGATTGAGTTCCAGGTCTTCGACGGCGACCCGGCCGTGTCACGGCGCATCTACGGGCTGCTGCGCGAAGTCATCCACTTCCAGCGTGCCACCCAGCCGCTGGCCGGGATGCTCGAGGCCCTCAAGGACGGCTTTGACAAGTACGGCGTGGACGACGAGCTGCGGCATCATCTCCGCGACGTCGAGGATCACACCATCAAGATCATCGACCGGGTCGACAACTTCCGCACCCTGTTGGAACACGCCCTCACCGTCAACGCAACCCTGGTCGGGCAGCGACAGAACGAGGAGACTCAGCGGCTCACTCAGGCCCAGTTCGCGCAGAGCGAGGATGTCAAGAAGATCTCGTCCTGGGCGGCCATCCTGTTCGCCCCGACCGTCGTGGCCGGCATCTACGGCATGAACTTCGCTTACATGCCCGAACTCAACTGGCGTCTTGGTTACCCACTGGCCATCATCACGATGGTCGCCGGCTCAGCCATCCTCTACGCGATCTTCAAACGACGGAACTGGATCTGAGCGACGCCGCAGCCTCTACTCAGGACTGTTCGCCCTCGAGCGCAACGGCCACCTGGTCGGCAAGGAGGACGGCTACCCGGCACTGCTCGTTCGTCGGGTAGCTCACGTGCGAGGTGGCGGTGACCAGGAAGTGGCCGAATACCCGAGGTCCTCGACGGACGAGGACGGCGACGTACTCGTTGGTCGGAAGCCCTACGCGTTCGACATCGACCGGGTTGCCATCACGTGTGAGCACACCGTCGTGGTCCAGCACCGTGATCCGTGAATCATTCACTGGTCCACCGACGAATCGGCTGGTGTCGGCGCCGAGAGCATCTGTGATGTGTCGAGCGACAAGGTCGATCACCGGCCCGGTGGGTGTGTCGCCCTCGGCGACCGCTCGAGCGGCGTCGAGGATGCCGTCGAGGTACCCGGAGCGCCGTGACGCCTGAGCCTGCTGTCGGAAGCCCCACAGGGCGACTTCGGTGACTGCCAAGCTGATCAGCACCAGGAGAACGGTCGCCTCGACGTCATCGGAGTCCGCGATGGTGAATCGCAGGTAGGGCTCGGTGAGGAAGAAGTCGAACCACAGGCCACCCGAGACGGCGGCCAGGATGCCGGCCCACCGGTCGCCGCTGGCGGCGGCCGCGACCACCCACACGACGAGCACCAGAGCTGCCGTGGCGGCGGTCACGTTGTCCCTGGCTGTGGACAGGAGCGCGCACGTCAGG
>NZ_JBFUMD010000503.1:0-2759 GCF_054049555.1 Nocardioides sp. P5_C9_2 | reverse complement strand
GTCCTCGATGATGCGGTGCTCGTCGGTGTCGACGAGGAACATCCGGCCCGGCTTCAGGCGGCCCTTGCGGACCACCGTGGCCGGGTCGATGTCCAGGACGCCGACCTCGGAGGCGAGGACCACGAGGCCGTCGTCGGTCACCCAGTAGCGCGAGGGACGCAGGCCGTTGCGGTCGAGGACGGCGCCGATCTGCGAGCCGTCGGTGAACACGACGCAGGCGGGACCGTCCCACGGCTCCATCATCGAGGAGTGGAACTCGTAGAAGGCACGACGCTTGCGATCCATCTCGGCGTGGTTCTCCCAGGCCTCGGGGATCATCATCAGCACCGAGTGGGGCAGCGTGCGGCCGCCCATGTGCAGCAGCTCGAGGACCTCGTCGAAGGAGGCCGAGTCGGAGCTGCCCGGCGTGCAGATCGGGAACAGGCGCTCGAGGTCACCCGGGATGAGGTCGCTGGACAGCAGCGCCTCGCGGGCCCGCATCCAGTTGCGGTTGCCCATCACGGTGTTGATCTCGCCGTTGTGCGCGATGAAGCGGAACGGGTGGGCCAGCGGCCAGCTCGGGAAGGTGTTGGTGGAGAAGCGCGAGTGCACGACCGCCATCGCCGATGCGACCCGTTCGTCGACCAGGTCGGGGAAGAAGTGGTCGAGCTGGTCGGTGGTCAGCATGCCCTTGTAGGCCAGCGTGCGTGAGGACAGCGACGGGAAGTAGACGCCGGTCTCGTGCTCGGCGCGCTTGCGCAGGCAGAAGGCGAGGCGCTCCAGGGCCATGCCACTCACGCGGGTGCTGGAGCCGGAGACGAAGAGCTGCACGAAGGTGGGCATCACGCTGAGCGCGGTGGCACCCAGCGTCGAGGGGTCGACCGGGACCTCGCGCCACCCGAGGACGGACAGGCCCTCCTCGGTGGCGATCTCCTCGATCCGCGCGCGGGCTGCGGCCACGACGGTCTCGTCACCGGGGATGAACGCCGTGCCGACGGCGTAGCTGCGCTGCGGGGGGAGGTCGAAGTCGACCACGTCCCGCAGGAAGGCGTCGGGCACCTGCATCAGGATGCCCGCGCCGTCGCCCGAGTTGGTCTCGGCGCCGGCGGCACCGCGGTGGTCGAGGTTGCGCAGGGCGGTGAGCGCCTTGGCAACGATGTCGTGGCTGGCAACGCCGGTCAGGGTGGCCACGAACGCCACGCCACACGCATCGTGCTCGTGGCGGGGGTCGTAGAGCCCTTGGGGCGGCGGGATGGCGTGCATCTGGCTTTCTCCCGTCGTCGTGCACTGGTCACCGCTCAGCGGTGCACCAGCGGATCCAGTGAGTGGACGTCCACGAGGTGGACATGGCGATCGGCAAGGGACGACGTTGGCCCGCGCGTCGGAAATCTATCACCGGCCGCGCCACGCGGTGAGACGGCGATCTCAGCCCTCAGACGCCTCGGGGGCGACGGCCGACGACCCGTCGGTGTCCGGCTCGCGCGTGTAGACGGTCTCCTCGCGCCCCGGGCGCTTCACCGTGGCCCAGGCGAAGTAGCCGGCGGCGAGCACGAACAGCACGAGCGACGTCCAGACGTTGAACCGCAGGCCGCCGACGTCGATGAGCTGCACGTCGTCGATGCGCAGGTTCTCGATCCAGCCGCGGCCGAGCGTGTAGAGCATCACGTAGAGCGCGGCCACGCGCCCGAAGCCGAGGCGCAGACGGCTGTCGAGCCAGATCAGGAGGCCGAAGGCACCGAGGTTCCACAGGCACTCGTAGAGAAACGTCGGGTGGTACGTCGCGACGTCCGGGTAGGCGTCCGGCCGGTGGGCCGGGTCGATCTCGAGGCCCCAGGGCAGGTCGGTGGGCCGGCCGTAGAGCTCCTGGTTGAACCAGTTGCCCCAGCGTCCGATCGCCTGGGCGACGAGGACCCCGGGCGCGATCGCGTCGAGCATCGGCAGCAGCTTGATGTGGTGTCGCCGCGCGCCGATCATCACGCCCACGGCACCGAGGGCGATGGCCCCCCAGATGCCGAGGCCGCCGCGCCACACGTAGAGCGCGGCCACGGGGTCGCGGCCCTCGCCGAAGTAGAGCTGCCAGTCGGTGACGACGTGGTACAGCCGCCCGCCGACGAGGCCGAACGGCACCCCCCAGATCGCCAGGTCGCTGATCTCCCCGGCGCGACCGCCGCGGGCGATCCAGCGGCGCTCGCCGATCCAGATGGCCACCACGATCCCCAGGATGATGCTGAGGGCGTAGCCGCGCACGGGCAGCGGTCCGAGGTACCAGATGCCCTGGCCGGGGCTCGGGATGGACTGGACGAGGATCTCGGACAACGCCGGAAGAGAGGTCATGACTCGCTCAGGAGGGTCTCGATGTCGGAGCGGAACTGGGCGGCGGAGGTCTCGTGGCCCCAGAAGACGGGGGCCCGGTCGTCGCCATCGATGCCGATGACCTGGGTGCCGTGGGTGACGTCGTACCCCCCGCTGGGGAGCTTGTCCCCCCTCTCGACGGCGATGCCGAGCGGCTTGGCTACCGCGGTGATCGTGTCGAGCGGGCCGGTGAGGCCGACGTAGCCGTCGGCGTACTGGGCGAGGTAGTCGGACAGCACGTCCGGGCGGTCGCGGGTCGGGTCGGTGGTGACGAAGACGACGTCGACCTTGTCCCGTTCGGCGTCGTCCAGCTGGTTGAGCCCGGTGGTGAGGTTGGACATCACCAGGCCGCAGATGTCGGGGCAGTGCGTGTAGCCGAAGAAGACGAGCGTGAGCGGCTTGTCGGTGTCGTCGGCGAGGCTGTACGC
>NZ_JBFUMD010000502.1:0-2762 GCF_054049555.1 Nocardioides sp. P5_C9_2 | reverse complement strand
GACTCCGTATTGTCAGGTTGAGTGTGTTGCCTAGCCCTACTCTTGGGCTTGGGGAGGAACCTCTCGTCTAACCCTGCCGAGACGCCGCGTGAGTACTGGTCCTCTCTCCATGCCTCTACCGCCTGCTCGGGGTAACTACCCGCGACCATCGCGCTGAGGAAGGCCTCTCCGCCGTCTTCGTCGGTGTTGCAACGCCAGCGGTAGTAAGCCCCGCCGACGTTCTCAGGCAGGTTCAACTCATGGTGAATCTGCTCCGCGGACCAGCCGCCCCGAACCATGTAGTGAACAACCTTGCCCGTCGTGCTCTTGTTGGACACGCGAGGCTCCGGCTCGGGGTAGCAAACGCGTTCGATGTACTCGGTAACCCAGACCTTTCGCGGCTTCCAGTTCCTGGGTGTGTACCCCGGTGCGCCCTTCCAGTCGTAGCCGTGCACCAGCATCCGCAGTGGGTGACCCCAGATCGGTGCTACCTCGCGTGAGTCGTCCACAAGGGACGGCAGACGTTCGTTCTGCTTCATGTTCGCCCTTTCGCCCTACCGCACTACGTACGGCGTTGCGGCAGTATCGGCGCGTTTCGGTTTGGAGATTCCGAGAAATCGAGAAGCCCGCGCCGGGGCGAATCGGCGCGGGCTTCCTTGCAACCCTCAAACGAAGGACTGACAGCAGTATCGGCCACCGCTTGGCTTGGACCCTCGCGTGCGTCCTCTGGACGCTACGTCTGGCATCCGTGTTGACCAACTCGTGCCGCAAATGCCGACGCGCCGACGCCGATGGCTAGTAGCCGATCAGCAACAGGCCATCGAAGGGCAAGTGCAGTCGCCGCGAGGCGTAGATGGCGTCGAGTTGCCTGCGGGTGTTGCGGTAGGCGGGCTTCTCTTGCGGCTTGCCACCGCTCTGATGGTGGTATGTCGCAGGCATGAAGAGAGCTAAGTTCCTCGCGTCTAGCAAGAGCGACGTGCGCACAATGTCGCGGTAGTCAGCGCCACCAGCGGCCCCTCGCCCCGCTTCCACTTCGACCGCGACACCCAGCGCGTCATGGAAGGCGTCGATGTCGTAGGACACTTCGGGCTTGCCGTTCTCGCCGAAAAGGACGGGTCTCGTGATTTTTTGGTGGGCGGACTTTCCGCTCTCAACCACGTAGCCCAACGCCTCGAGTCCAGGCCTAAGAATCGACAGAACAGAGTCGCTTGAAAGACCTGCTCCTGAAGGCGCTGGTGCCGTGTCAATGACCGTGCTCACGGCCTCAGTCGCAGCCACGAGGTCAGTCGCCCAAACCGGAGGACGGGTGTTCTGCGGGTAGCAACTCCACAACGGGTACGGACTCATCGGGCGACTCTAATCACTTCCGCTTGACCGGCTGCACCCCCCGGTCCGAACCGCGGGATGCGGAGCCGCACGCTGATGAACCGTTTTCAGGTCTACTTCCCTCGGGTCTTCTGCCAGTTCGGCAGGTCCACGTTCTTGAGCCGCCAAGCCAGCAATCTCATGTCCTCGACCCGGTAACGGCCCATCCAAAGTGCCCTCTCGGGTAGATGCCGAACCTGGTAGTGCAGGGACTCAAGGATCGCCGTCTCGTTCAGGGGACGGAAGGCTCGCATGCCCACGACCGTAGTCACTCGCACCGGCACGCGTATGGCCGGCATTTCCAAGGGACTCTTCATCGGTTTCTCCGCCGTTCCGGTTGTGTCACTCCAGGCAAACTTTCGACCCGTGATCTTGTCGTCGGCGTTGGATGCACAAGATGCGCGCCACTCACCGGCAACTTCACCTCATCCGCGCCTATGCGATTCCGAGTTTAGTGAGTCAGCGGGTGTTGCAGGGTCAGCACGCTCTCTAGCGTCGGTCGGTTGGTGCTGCCGGACACGCGCGGGATCGTCACTGCTCTGCCACCCGTCGCGACAAGCCCTCGCGCCCACATAGCGTCGCTGAAGGGGGTGCTCAGCCACACTGCTCTCAAGGTCAGGTTCTTGCGCATGAAGATGTCGCGGATGATCTGGCCGTCATCGAACGTGTTGGACTCGTGAGTCCATCCATTTTCCTTCGCCCAGTTCAGGGCGTCTGGTCGGCGGTCCGTGTGAGCGGCAGGCATGTCGGCCCTTCTGAGGCAGGGGTGAGAGTCCGACCTTAGGACAGACCGGCCCAAGAGGCCCGTGACACGACTCCGGCGCATCTGACGTTGGTGGAAACCCTCGGACAATGACTATTCGGCACGCTTGCCTGTCCAAGGAACTTTGTCGCGAGCCCGCGAGGTCGGGCTGTGTCCTTCTGACTGACGGCGACGCTTGTCGCTCCCTGTTCGTAGAGATCGATCAACGCCCGGGGTCGCCTGCTTCGCCAGCGCCCAGTTGAGGCTTGGTGGGTATCTCCTGTTGGATCGCGCTCCAAGCCTCATCGTCTTGTTGCTGTTCCTCCTGCAACTTCTCAGTCACGATCTGGAGAGCGGACTTCATCTCCCGTGCACTCATGCCCGACACCTCGAACTCCGCGTCACCCGCCCTTACCAGTATCGCTTTGTGCTGGTGACGCGAGAAGTACTTTTCCATCACAGTTGCGAACCCGCGGAGCCCGCCCACCAGGGCAATCGCAAGGATCACGTCGTCAACTCCGAACGCAAACTCAGAGAGTTCGGAGGTTTCGCAACCCTCCTCATGGAGGAAGTTCTCGAAGTCGTCCCGTAAGGCCGCGGGGAGGTACACCTTGACCCGCTCCTCTTCGGGGGCGACGTGAGCGAAGGTGAAAGTCGAGTGGTCGGACACATCTGC
>NZ_JBFUMD010000501.1:0-2773 GCF_054049555.1 Nocardioides sp. P5_C9_2 | reverse complement strand
GCTACGCCTCGCTCCAGGAGGGCTGAGCGTGGCGACCGTGCCTCACGAGGTCGTCGCGCTGAGAAGTTTTGCCGACCCAGGAGGTGACGACCTGGGCGTTCTCGACCACGCGTGGTGATACTCGGAACGTGGCCGGCACCCGGATGATCACCGTCGACGACGCGACAGCGCTCGACGGGGTGGAGATCGACGCCGCCGCGCGCATGGCGTGGGTGCTCCGGATGGCCCGCACGACCACGGGCGGCCCGGACGGCACCGGCACGGGGCTGCGGGCGCTGGCCGAGCAGATGGGCGCCAGCGCGGCCCGGCTCTCGCGCATCGAGACCGGACAGCTCCGCGACGGACGGGTCATCGACGGCTACGAGGCCACCCTCGGCCTCGCGGAGGGCTCACTGCGTGCGCCGATCGACGTCCTGTGCCGCACCTTCCCCCGCACCAGCCCCCGGGACACGGACCCCGGCAGCCGGATCGAGGACGTCCACGCGCTGTCCCGGCTCACCCGGACGCTGCAGGAGGACGCGCACGTCACCGGCGGCCAGTGGCTGCGCTGGGCCCGCGCCACGGCCGCGCCGGGCAACATCGGCCTGCCCGAGCAGCAGTGCCGCGGCCTTCTCGTCCGGCTCGTCTCCGAGCTCGCACGCGCGGTGTCCCACGGGTACCCGTCCCGCTACGAGGCGCTGTCGCTCGTCCGGTGCAGCCCCTACGGCCACCTGGTGCTGTCGGTGGCACAGGAGGAGCTGCGCCGACCCCACGCCCAGGGACTCGGCGACCTGATGAGCGCCGTCGGCGAGGCGGTCACCGACGACGCCGTGGACTGGTGCCTGGACCTGCTGCTCGACGAGCGGGCGTACGCCGCGCAGTGCGGGGCGCTGGCGATCGAGAACATGGGCCAGATCAGCGGTCCGGAGTTCTGGGCGGCGGTGGCCCCGCGTCTGCTCGCGGTCCTCGACGCGACGGCGACCGGCTCACCCCAGGAGGAGTGGGCGACCCACCTGGTCCGGCTCGTCCCCCGGCAGGTCTGGCGCGACACCGGCCTGGTCCCGTCGCGTCCGCTGCCGCCCGTCGCCGCGCTGCCGACCATGAGCCGGGACGCCTCGAACGTGCTGTGGCAGCGGTGCGTGGTCGCCGCGCAGGAGGTCGGCGAGGAGACGGGGGTGGGGGAGCAGCCCATGCTCGCCCGGCTGGTCTACGACATCTGCTTCGGCCACTGGGAGACCCGCGCGGTCACGGGCTACATGCTCCTCAGCGGGGTCCCGGTGATCGCCCGGGCGGCCGGACCCCATGTCGCCGGCCTGGTCGAGGGTGCCGAGGACCCCCGGATCCGGGCGCGCGGCGCGCGACGCCTCCTGGGCGTGCTCCACGGGCACGACATCCCGCCGGTGCGGCGCTGGCTCACCGACCCGGACCCGAGCCTGCGGGGGTCGGCCCTGGCGGTGACCGGGGCCGCGGGGCGCCACGTCCCGCTCGACGTGCTGCGACCCGCCCTCGACGACCCCGCGACGAGCCGTCTCGCGCTCTACTCGGCGGGCATGAGCGCCCACCCCGAGCTCGCGGGGATCGCCACCGCGGCGGACCCCGACGTCCGCCACGCCGCCCTGTGGTGGCTCGAGCACGGCGGCCGGGTGGATCGGTAGCGGCTCAGAAGTAGTCGCGCACGTGCACGCGGCGCCCGCCGAAGAGCGTGTCCAGGGTCGCGTCGGACGACAGGTCCCCGCTCATCAGGCCGGCCGCCCGGATGTCGGAGCACGACTGCGCCCCCGACGTCAGCAGGGCCAGGCCGCGCGGAGCCAGCACCGGTACGGCGTGACCGTCCTCCGGGCCGGCGGACACCGAGGCCGCCGCGGCCGGGACACAGGTCGAGACGCCGTCGGCGGTGGTGAGCAGCCACCGGCCGTTGCTCGTGCCCAGCAGGTCACCCTCGACGGCGAAGCCCACCCGGGCCTCCAGCGGTCCGAGGCGGAGCCCGGTCAGCGCGCCGGCCACGTCGTGCACGCGCAGCATGTACGGGACCTGCCTGGTCACCGTCCACTCCACGAAGGGCAGCGCGAAGCGCACCGGGTCGTCCCCGGACGTGCTCAGCCGGACGCGGCCGGTGACCGAGGCGTGGCTGCCGAGCATGGCCCACAGCGAGCGGGTGGCGCCGGCGTGCAGCGAGACCAGGTCGTCGACCGTGATGGTCGCGCTGTCGTCGTACCCGGTGCCGCGGTGCCAGCCGGCGAAGCCGACGACGTCGCCGGCGGCGAAGCCGTCGACCGCCTCGGTGACCACGGCGAGCGTGACGGCCGTGAAGGACGCGAGCAGCTCGCCGTCGTCGGCGGGGAAGGACGGGCCGGTGCGGGTGAGYGGTCCGTTGTGGGACGCGGCCCAGGTCGCGTAGACGCGGCGTACGTCGTCCGCGTCGGCCGCCGTGGCCCGGCGCAGGGTCACGCCCGGGTCGGCCGCGACCCGGGCGAGCCGCGCGGTCGCCAGCTCCACCTCGAGGAGGCTGGTCACCACCTCGTAGCCGTAGCGGCGGTAGATGCCGGGTGCGGTCGGGTACAGCGTCGAGAGCACCTCGCCGCGCTCGCGCAGGCCCTGGTCGAGGACGGCGGCCATCAGGTCGTCGAGGAGGCCCGAGCCGCGGTGCTCGGCGGCCACGGCGACCCCGGCGATGCCGCAGGTGGGCACCTGCCGGCCGTGCCACCACGAGTGGTACTCCCGGCCCATCACCCGCGCCGCCAGGCGGTCGCCGTCCCAGGTGCCCCACGAGTGGCGACCGGGCGGGGGCCATGAC
>NZ_JBFUMD010000500.1:0-2773 GCF_054049555.1 Nocardioides sp. P5_C9_2 | reverse complement strand
GCCTTCGTCAGGCAGAGCAGCGGGGACATGCCCGCGTCGTACGCCGCGACGAGGGCCCGGTCGATCAGCCGCGGGCGGGGCTCGGGGTCGGCCAGGGCGGTGACGACGACGAGCTGGTCGGCGTTGGAGACGATGACGCGCTCGACCGGGTCGTCGTCGTCGGCGGTACGCCGCAGCGTGGTGCTGCGCTCGACGACCTCGACGATCCGGGCCAGCGACCCGTCGGCGCCCGAGGTGTCCCCGACGACCCGGACCCGGTCGCCCACGACGACGCCCTTGCGGCCGAGGGGGCGCGACTTCATCGCCATCACCGTCGCGCCGCCGATCAGGAGCGTGAACCGGCCCCGGTCGACGGTCACGACCACGCCGTCGACCGCGTCGTCGTACGTCGGACGGTCCTTGGTCCGCGGCCTGGTGCGACGCCGGGGGCGCTCGTAGTGCTCGTGGTCGTGCTCGCCGTAGCGACCGGTCACGGGTGACCCACCACCCCGGACCAGGCGGTGGCGAAGTCGGGGAACGTCTTGCCCGTCGTCGCGATGTCCTCGACCAGGACCCCGTCCACCGCCGAGCCGATGATGACGGCGGCGTGGGCCATCCGGTGGTCGGCGTAGGTGTGGAAGGTGCCGCCGTGCAGCCGGGCGGGTCGGATGGTGAGGCCGTCCGCGTGCTCGGTCACGTCGGCGCCGAGCGCGTTGAGCTCGGTGGCCAKGGCCGCGAGCCGGTCGGTCTCGTGGCCGCGGATGTGACCGATGCCGCGCAGGTGGGAGGGGGAGTCGGCGAGGGCGCAGAGGGCGGCGACGGCGGGGGCGAGCTCGCCGATGTCGTGCATGTCGAGGTCGATGCCGGAGAGGGCGTCCGCGCCCGTGACGCGCAGTCCGGGGTCGTGGCCGGTGACGTCCTCCACGGTGCAGCCCATCCGGCTGAGCACGTCGCGCAGCACGTCGCCCGGCTGGGTCGTGCGCGCCGGCCAGTCGCGCACGGTGACCTGCCCGCCCGTGGTGGCGGCGAGGGCGAGGAAGGGGGCGGCGTTGGACAGGTCGGGCTCGACCTCGTGGTCGACCGCGGCGATGGGTCCCGGCGCGACCGCCCACCGGTCGGCGTCGGAGTCGTCGACCGCGACACCGCGCTCGCGCAGCAGGGCGACCGTCATCTCGATGTGCGGCAGCGAGGGGACAGGCTTCCCGTCGTGGCGCACGTCCACGCCCTGCTCGTAGCGCGCGCCGGCGAGGAGCAGCGCGGAGATGAACTGGGAGGATGCGCTCGCGTCGACGACCACCGTCCCGCCCCGGACGGTGCCTGTGCCCGCCACGGCGAAGGGCAGYGCGCCGCGCCCCCCGTCCTCGACCCGGATGCCCAGCGTGGTCAGCGCGGTGAGGACCTCGCCGACGGGCCGGTTGCGCATGTGGGGGTCGCCGTCGAAGGCGACGCGCCCGGTCGCGAGTCCGGCGACGGGCGGCAGGAAGCGCATCACGGTGCCGGCCAGGCCGCAGTCGACGTCCGCGTCGCCGGCCATCGGCCGCGGGGTGATGAGCCAGTCGTCGCCGCGGTCCTCGACCTCGATGCCCATGGCCCCGAGCGCCCCGGCCATCAGCAGGGTGTCGCGCGAGCGCAACGGACGCCGTACGACGCTGGGACCGTCGGCGAGCGCGGCCAGCACCAGGGCGCGGTTGGTCAGCGACTTGCTGCCCGGCAGCGAGACCACGCTCGTCACCGGACCGCTCGGGCGGGGCGCGGGCCAGGTGTCGGTCACCCGCGCACCCTACCGATCACTCAGGTGAGCTGGGCCTTGGCCAGACGCGCCTCGTGACGGGCGTCCTTGGCCAGCCGGCGAGCCTCGCGCTTGGCGTCGGCGGCGGCGCGACGGGCACGCCACGCGAGGCCGGGCTTGCCCTCGGTGTCGACGCCGGCGAGCAGCAGGCCGCCCATCATCGAGACGTTCTTGAAGAAGTGGATCTTCTGGTTGCCCTTGGCGGTGGGGTCCGACTCCTCCCAGAAGCGGTGCCCGGCCAGGGTGGTCGGGAGCAGCGACGCGGCCAGGACCGTGGAGGCCAGCCGCGGCGCCCGGCCGGTGGCCAGGGCGGCGCCGGCGGTGATCTGCGCGACGGCGTTGATGCGCACCAGCGTGGTGGCGTCGGTGGGGATCGGTGCCTGGGGAACGGCCTTCTGGGCCAGGGGCACCACCTTGTCGGCGACGGGCTGGGCCGCCGGGCCGAGCGTGGAGGMGTTCTTGAGGGCGTTGACGCCGCCCACCACGAACATCGAGGCCAGCATCGGGCGAGCGATCAGTCTGGTGACGGTCATGGGGTCATTCCTACACGACCCGGACGACACCGGCTCCACCCCGTCGGAGGCCCGTCAGTCCCAGGTCACGGTGACGGTGTTGTCCTGGGGAGCGGCGTCCGGTCCCGCGTCGCTGGTGGCCGCGAAGGTCAGCCGCGACGTGCGGCGGGCGCCGGAGACGGCATGGACCGCGAGAGGTCCCGAGCCGGTGACCGTGCAGGTCGTCCGGTCGCCGCTCCAGGGGCTGCACTGCGCACCGCGCACCTGCACCAGCACGGGGTCGCCCGTGATGACCAGCGTCGCCGACTCCCCGGCCGGGATGCCGACGACCCTCGCGGTGAGGTCGACGCTCGCGTTGTTGCCCACCGGGTCGCTGACGGTCATGACCAGGTCGCGCGCCACCGGCACAGGGTCGGGCGCCGGGTCTGTCGTCGGCTCGGTCGTCGGGGTGGTCGTCGCGGTGGGGACCGGGGCCGGAGGGTCGACGGTGGGC
>NZ_JBFUMD010000499.1:0-2780 GCF_054049555.1 Nocardioides sp. P5_C9_2 | reverse complement strand
GGGCCAGGTTGAACTCGTGCTGCTGCTCCGGAACTCTCCCGCCGATCCTCTGCGAGGCGAAGCGTCGGAACTCTAACCCATCGACTTCGCGGGCTCCCAATCGAGGGTGGCCACCCCCGCGGGACCGCTCCCCCGGGCCCTGGTGCCCGCACGAGGGGGACCATGTGCCCTTCTGCCCGGTGTCGCGCCGATGGAATCATCGAGACCCCTGCCGGGTGGACTCCTCCACCGCGGTGATCGGTGGATGGGCGGCATCGCATGGCAGAGCCGGCGGACCTCGGGACCCCCGTGGCCGAAGCACCCCTGGACCAGCGGCTCGCGCTGCTGCTGTCGATGGCGATGTTCGTGCTCGTCGTCGACACCTCGATCATGAACGTCTCCATCTCGGCGGTGGTCGAGGACCTGGGGACGACCGTGAGCGGCGTCCAGTCCGCGATCGCTCTCGAGGCCCTGGTCTCGGCCGCGTTCATCCTGATCGGCAGCAAGGTCGGAGACCTGATCGGGCGCAAGCGCGCCTACGTGCTCGGTCTGTGCGGGTACGCGATCGGGGCCACGGCGATGACCCTGACCCAGAGCCTGACCTCGGTCGTCATCTTCTGGGCCGTCATCGGAGGCATCGGCGCCTCGCTGCTCCTCCCCGCGATGCAGTCCCTCATCCACGGCAACTTCCAGGGAACGGCGCAGAAGAAGGTGTACGCCATGGTGGGCGCCGCCGCGGCCGTGGCCGCCGCGGTCGGACCGCTCCTCGGCGGCTTCATCACCACCTACCTGTCGTGGCGGGTCGCCTTCGGCCTCGAGGTTGTGGTCATCGCGATCGTGCTCTCCGGGATCAAGCGGGTCCACGACGTGCCCTACACGGGTCCGCGCGCCGTCGACGTCGTGGGCTCGATCCTGTCCGCGGTGGGCATGGGCGGCCTGGTGCTCGGCATCCTGGTGTGGCAGGAGGGCGGCGAGTCCGTCGGCGTACTCCTACTGCTCGGAGCCGCGGCGCTCGCCGCGCTCGTCATCTGGCTGCGTCGGCGCAAGCGCGAGGGCAAGGCGACGCTGCTCGATCCCGACCTGTTCCGCTCCGCGCTGTTCCGGTACGGCGTCACCGGTCAGCTGCTCCAGCAGATCGCGCTCGGCGGCACCATGATCGTCCTGCCGATCTACCTGCAGATGGTGCTCGAGTACGACGCCATGAGTGCGGGCCTGACGCTGGCGCCGCTGTCGCTGACCATGTTCGGAGTGGCACTCATGGCGGGCCGCAGGGCCGGCAGGCGGCGACCCGCCGTGGTGATCCGCGCGGGCTTCCTCCTGCTGACCGCCGGACTGGTGGTGCTGCTGCCCGTCGTCCCGCGCGCCACCTCCGGCTGGTACCTCGTGATCCCCCTGATGATCGCGGGCAGCGGGCTGGGCCTGCTGGTCTCCCAGCTCAACAACTACACGCTGTCCCCGATCTCGGAGGAACGGGTCAGCGAGGCCGCCGGCGTCAACTCCGCGGCCGGCTCCTTCGGCCTGTCCTTCGGCCTCGCCTTCGCCGGCGCGATCATGCTGGCTGCGCTGTCGGTCTCGTTCACCCAGATGTCGGACGCCAGCACCGTGCTCGACGCCGGCGAGCAGCAGCAGGTGGCCACCGCGCTGGAGGACGACGCAGAGCTGATGACCAACGCCAAGCTGGAGGAGCAGCTCGCCGGGCAGCCGGCCGACGTCCAGGCCGAGATCATCCGGATCAACACCGACGCCCGGCCCCTGGCCCTGCAGGTCGCGCTGCTGATCCCGATCCTCGCCGGGCTCGGCGGCATCGCGAACTCGTTCGGCATGAAGCGCCAGCCGGACCCGACGTCCAGCTCGGCGGCYGGCTCGGCCCTCGGCTAGGCCGTGGACGCCATGTGCTGCCGCACCCCCAACGGGATTCGAACCCGTGCTACCGCCGTGAAAGGGCGGGGTCCTGGGCCGCTAGACGATGGGGGCCCGCCTCCGGTGGAACGCGGCGGAACCGCGGGGCCGGAAGCGTCGTACAGCATAGGGCGCGGCCTGAGGGCCACCCAATCCGACGAGCCGAGGTGATCGGTTCGTGGACATCGCGGAAGTCGGGAGATTCCGGCACCTCATCACCGCTAGCCTCTGGGCGTGAGCACCGAGGCGACCCCCCTGCGATTCCTCGTGGTGGACGACACCGAGGACATCCGCGACCTGATGTCGCGGATGGTGGTGCGCCTCGGACACCTCGCCGACCAGGCCGCCGACGGTGTCGAGGCGGTGGAGGCCCTCACCAACAACCTCTACGACATCATGCTGCTGGACCTCACGATGCCCCGGATGAGCGGCGAGGAGGTCGTGCGCTGGCTGCGCGAGCACCCCGACCGCGGGCAGGACCTGGACGTGGTCGTCATCAGCGCCTGGGCAGGCGAGCAGCGGGCCGTGCTGCAGGAGCTCGGAGTGACCATGGTGCTCCCGAAGCCCCTCCGCGGGCAGCAGCTGCGCGATCTCATTCAGGACAAGAACGCAAGAACCTCCCCGTAACCCGTTTACGTCGATACCCTGCAGTCCAGGGACAGCCGGGAGGCCTGGCCCTGAACGACGTCGCACCCCCTGGGACGTCGTACACACGAGGAGAGGGAGCACCACATGATCGCCAAGCTGATCCAGCGTCGCGCCGCGAAGCGGGCCGCCGACCAGACGTTTGCGATGTACGGCTGGCGCCCGAGCGGCCCCGGTCGCTGAGCGACCAGCCGCGGGACGGGGCTCGATGCCCCGTCGCTCACATCGAGAGCGCCGAGGCGGCCACTGGCCGCCAC
>NZ_JBFUMD010000498.1:0-4364 GCF_054049555.1 Nocardioides sp. P5_C9_2 | reverse complement strand
GGAGATGCCCACGGTCTCGGCCAGCTCGCCGTACCGCTCGTCGATGCCGCGCAGGCCGTTGTGGGTGTGGATGTAGACGGGCACGAGGACGCCGAGGGCGATGGTGATGACCTTCATGGGCTCGCCGATGCCCAGCCACAGGATGAGGAGCGGGATCAGCGCCAGGCTCGGGATGGAGCGCTTGACCTGGACGGGCCCGTCGATGAGCGACTCGCCGACCCGGGACAGGCCCGCGGCGACCGCGAGCACCGTGCCGACGACCACGCCGAGGGCCAGGCCGAGGACGGCGCGCACCGCCGAGGTGGCGATGCTCTCCTGCAGGCGTCCCGAGGCGATGAGGTCGCCGGCGGTCGACACCACGGTCCACGGGGCGGTGAGCGTGCGCTCGTCCAGGAGGCCGGTGGCGGAGCCGAGGCACCAGGCCGCGAGCAGGACCGCCGGGCCGATCCAGAACCCGAACCGGATGCGCCGTCCCGGCCGCAGTCGGGTCCGCAATACGCGCTCGTCGTACGCCGTCCGGGTCGCGGGCCGCTCGGCGACCGCGGTCACTGCCCGGCCCCGAGGGCGGTGGCGATGGCCTTCTCGTAGCGGCGGTCGTAGAGGTCCGCGACGTCGAGCTCCTCGTGGTCCTGCTCCTCGGCGAGCAGGTCCGCGGTCTCCTGGTGCCGGGCGATGACGTCGTCCCAGCTGGTCGGCACCTCGAACTCGCCGAGCGCCTCGGTGATGCGGGTCGCGTCCTCTGGCGAGAGGCCCTCGTGGTCGACGTAGTAGGCCTGCGCGAACTCCTCGGGGTGCTCGGAGATCCACTGCTGGGCCTTGGCCCAGACCTCGACGTAGTCCTGGAGGGCGGCGGCCTTGTCGGCGTCCTGCAGCACGCTGGTCGGGGTGTAGAGGGTCCAGGCGTCGTCGCGCACCCCCGGCTTGACGGTGGTGCCGCCGTCCTCCTCGTACTTGGCGAGGTAGCTGCCGACCAGCGACTGGCCGAGCGGCGCGACGTCGACCTGCTTGCTGCCCAGCGCCAGGACGTAGGCGTCGTCGACGCTGGCCATCTCGACCAGCTCGACGTCGTCCTGGGTCAGCCCCGCCTTGGCGAGCACGCGCAGCACGAGGGCGCCCTGCGCCTGGCCGGGGCTGTAGGCGATGGACTTGCCCTCGAGGTCCTCGAGGCTGGACACCTTGACGCCGGGCGCGACGCCGAGCTCGTACGTCGGGTGCTCCAGCGGGTCGACCGTCTCGCGGGCGGCGATGATCTTGATGTCGGTGCCGGTCCACTGGGCGAAGAGCGGCGGGATGTCGGCGACGGACCCGACGTCGATGGCGTCGGCGCGGAACGCCTCCAGGGTCTTGGGGCCACCGGTGATGTTGGCCCACTCGACCTCGACGTCGAGCTCGTCGCCCAGGCCGGAGGCCTCGAGGGCGACCTCGGTGGCCGGGTCGCCGACCCGGAGGACCGTGCCGTCCGGCACCTCGTCGGGCACGGCGGCCGACAGCTCGAGGCGGGGACCCTGCGCCTCGGCACCGCAGCCGACGAGCGTGGTCAGGGCGAGGACGAGGCCGGCCACGGGGACGAGGCCGGGGGGTGCATGTCTTCTCCTCTTGAATATGACTAAGTCACCTAAAGTTATACACATTGCGACCAGGACTGCACGCCGACTCGCGCACCATGAGACGGGTGTCTCAGCCGGCGCGCAGCGCCTCGAGCACGACGACGCACCAGCGGCCGACCCGCTCGGCGTCCCCGGTGCCGGTCATCCGGCAGGCCAGCCAGGTGTCGCCGACGAGCCCCTCGTACGTCGTGTGCTTGCCGCTCCCGTCGGAGCAGGTGACGACGACCCCGGGGGAGCCGATCTCGGGGACGTTCTTGCGCGTGCAGTCGCCGCGGCCGGCGGCCCGGGCCCACTCCCGCGCCCGGGCCTCGCCCACGGGGGTGCCGAAGACCCACGCCGAGGCCGTGACGTCCCCGGCCGGGCCGGCACCGACCGAGCAGCCCCACTCGTTGGCGAGCGACCCGGTGCCGGGGACCTTCATCCCCGGCCGCCACGCGACCGGGCGGTCGGCCGCGTCCACGCCGATCGCGAGGGCGGCGGACTCCGCCGAGACGCGCCCGCAGAAGGGAGCCCGCACCAGGGTCAGGTCCTCGCGGTCGTAGTCGGCCAGCGGAGTGGCGGTGGCGCCCGGCGTGGGCGTGGGGGCGGCGACGGGCTCCTTCGGCGGCCCGTCGACCAGCACGGCGCGGCCCAGCACGATGGCCAGGGCGGTCACCACCACGGCGACGATCCCCAGCAGCGCGACCGTCACCCGACCGCGGCGCGGGCGGGGCGTCGTACGACGTCGGCTGCTCACGTCGTCACCCTAGATGTGACCTCCGACCACCCCGCCACGCGTCCGGTGCGCCGAATCGGAGGCGTTGGGCCGCGGCGCGTAGCCTCGCATGCGTGATTCGCTTCGACCAGGTCACCAAGACCTACCCCGGCCACCCCCATGCGGCGCTCGACCAGGTGTCTGTCGACGTGGAGAAGGGGGAGTTCGTCTTCCTCGTGGGCTCCTCCGGCTCGGGCAAGTCGACCTTCCTGCGCCTCGTGCTGCGTGAGTACCGCCCCACCTCGGGACGCGTCTACGTCGCCGGCAAGGAGATCAACCGGCTGGCCAGCTGGAAGGTGCCGCGGCTGCGTCGCGACATCGGGACGGTCTTCCAGGACTTCCGGCTGCTGCCCAACAAGACGGTCAGCGAGAACGTCGCCTTCGCGCTCCAGGTCATCGGCCGCTCCCGCAGCGACATCGCCGAGCTGGTCCCCGAGACCCTCGAGATGGTCGGCCTGGACGGCAAGGGCGACCGGATGCCCGACGAGCTCTCCGGTGGCGAGCAGCAGCGGGTCGCGATCGCGCGCGCCTTCGTCAACCGGCCGATGATCCTCATCGCCGACGAGCCCACCGGCAACCTGGACCCCACCACCTCGGTGGGCATCATGAAGCTCCTCGACCGCATCAACCGCACCGGCACCACGGTGGTCATGGCCACCCACGACGCCGGCATCGTCGACCAGATGCGCAAGCGGGTCATCGAGCTCGAGGACGGTCGCGTCGTGCGCGACCAGGCCCAGGGCGTCTACGGCTTCCAGAGCTGACCCCGCCAGAACTGACCCCGCCGGAACTGATCCTGCCTGCACTGACCCTGTCCCAACCGAAAGTGACCCATGCAGCTTCGCTACGTCTTCTCCGAGCTCGGCCAGGGCCTGCGCCGCAACCTCTCGATGCACCTCGCGGTGGTCCTGACGTTGTTCGTGTCGCTGACCCTCGTCGGCCTCGGGGTCCTCTTCAACCAGCAGGCCACCAAGGCAGCCGACCACTGGGGCAGCCAGCTCCAGATCACGGTGTTCCTGTGCCGCGCCGACGACAGCAACCCGGCCTGTGCCGGTGAGGTCACCGACGCCCAGCGCGACGAGATCGAGCAGGTCGTCCAGGACAACCCGGAGGTCGCCGACTACCACTTCGAGAGCAAGGAGGTGGCCTTCGAGAAGATCAAGGAGCTGCTCGGGCCCGAGCGGTTCGAGGGCCCCAATCCCGCGGCCACGGCCGAGGACCTCCCCGAGTCGGTGTGGATCGAGCTCAAGGACCCGGAGGAGTACCAAGGGATCACCAGTGCCGTCGAGGGCCTCGACGGCGTCTCGCAGGTGCGCGACATGCGCAAGGTGATCGCGCCCATCATCGGCTCGATCAACATGCTGCAGTGGGTGGCCCTCGGGACGGCCGCCTTCCTGGTCTTCGCGGCCCTGCTGCTCGTCGGCAACACCATCCGGCTGGCGGCCTTCGCCCGACGCAAGGAGATCGGCATCATGCGGCTGGTGGGCGCCTCGACGCTCTACATCGCGTTGCCCTTCCTCCTCGAGGCCCTGGTGACCGCGATCATCGGCGTGGTGCTGGCCGCGGGGGCCCTCGGGGCCTTCATGTACTTCGGCATCGAGCAGCGCGGAAGTGACCAGCTGAAGTTCATGCCGTGGATCGGGATGCCGGAGTACGTCGTGGCCCTGGGCGCCGTCGCCGTCCTCGGGCCGCTGCTCACCTTGCTCCCGACACTCGTGCTGACGCGCAAATACCTCAAAGTCTGATCCGCGCGGGTTACCTTCGGTCCGTTCTCTTCCCCGAACAACCAAAGGCCTCCCGGTGCGTTCCTTCCCCCGTACCGCCCACCGCCGCATGGCCGCAGCGTCCGCCGCTGCTGCCCTCGTCGTGGGCACCGTCTCCGTCCCCTATGCATCCGCCCACGTCCTCAAGAGCGACGACCTCAAGGACAAGAAGCACAAGGTCGAGAAGAGCATCGACCATGCGCACGACGACCTCGACCACTCCAGCAAGCGGCTGCGTGC
>NZ_JBFUMD010000497.1:0-2790 GCF_054049555.1 Nocardioides sp. P5_C9_2 | reverse complement strand
CTCCACGAGGCCGAGCCGCTCGGCCGGGGTGGGCGGCGTCGTCGCCTCGGTGGCCGGACCATCGGCGCTGGCGGAGGGCCGCTCGACCGCGGGGTCGCCGCTGCACGCGGAGGCGGTCAGCCCCAGCGCGAGCAGGACGGGAAGGGCGCGGCGCAGCATCCCGGCAGTCTCTCAGCCGGGGGCGCCGCGCCCCCAATCCGTCAGCGCTGCGTCAGCTCAGCTCAGCGCTTCGCGCCGCGTCAGCCGAGCGCCTCGCGCTCGGCGCCGATCGTGGTGTCGTCGCCGTGGCCGGTGTGGACGACGGTCTCGTCGGGCAGCCGGAACAGCTGGCCGCGGATCGAGTCCACGATGACGTCCGCGTCGCTGTAGGAGCGTCCGGTCGCACCCGGCCCACCCTGGAAGAGGGTGTCGCCGGTGAAGACGCAGTCGAGGTCGTGCACGTAGACGCACACGGCGCCGGGCGCGTGCCCCGGGGTGTGCAGGACCTTGAGCGACGCGCCGGCCACCTTGATCGACAGGCCGTCGGCGAGGTCGGCGTCCCACAGCTCGTCGGTGTGGGTCAGCTCCCACAGCGGCCGGTCGTCGGGGTGCAGCAGGATCGGCGCGCTGACCCGCTGCCGCAGCGCGGGAGCGACCCGGCAGTGGTCGTCGTGGGCGTGGGTGAGCAGGATCGCCTTGACCTGCCGGCCGCCCACCACGTCCAGGATCGCGTCGACGTCGTGGGGTGCGTCGATGACCACGCACTCCTCGTCGTCACCGACCACCCAGATGTTGTTGTCGACCTCGTGCACCTCCCCGTCCAGGGAGAAGGTGCCGGAGACGACCGCGTGGTCCACCCGCAGGCCGCCCATCAGAACGTCACCACCGAGCGCAGCACGGCGCCGCCGCGCATCGTGTCGAACGCCGCCTCGACGTCGTCGATGCCGATCTCCTCGGTGACGAACGCGTCCAGGTCGAGCCGGCCCTGCCGGTAGAGGTCGACCAGCATCGGGAAGTCCCGCGACGGCAGGCAGTCGCCGTACCAGCTGGACTTGAGCGCCCCACCGCGACCAAAGACGTCGATGAGCGGGATGTCGGGGACCTTCATGTCCGGGGTCGGTACGCCGACCAGGACGACCGTCCCGGCCAGGTCGCGGGCGTAGAACGCCTGCTTCCACGTCTCGGGACGACCCACCGCGTCGATGACGACGTCGGCGCCGTGACCACCGGTGAGCGCCTGGATGGCCTCGACCGGCTCGGACTCCTTCGAGTTCACCGTGTCGGTGGCGCCCATGTCGCGGGCCCAGCCGAGCTTGGTGTCGTCGATGTCGACGGCGATGATCCTCGAGGCACCGGCGAGGGCGGAGCCGGCGATCGCGGCCATCCCGACGCCGCCGCAACCGATGACCGCGACGCTCTTGCCGCGGGTCACGTTGCCGGTGTTGATCGCGGCACCGAGGCCGGCCATCACGCCACAGCCCAGCAGGCCGACGGCGGCCGGGCGCGCCTCGGGGTCGACCTTGGTGCACTGCCCGGCGGCGACGAGGGTCTTCTCCGCGAACGAGCCGATCCCCAGCGCCGGGGTGAGCTCGGTGCCGTCCTCGAGGGTCATCCTCTGGGTGGCGTTGTGGGTGGCGAAGCAGTACCACGGCTCGCCGCGGTCGCACGCGCGGCAGCTGCCGCACACGGCCCGCCAGTTGAGGACCACGAAGTCACCCGGCGCCACGTCGGTGACGTCGTCGCCCACGGCCTCGACGATCCCCGCGGCCTCGTGGCCCAGCAGGAACGGGAAGTCGTCGTTGATCCCACCCTCGCGGTAGTGCAGGTCGGTGTGGCAGACGCCGCACGCCTGCACCTTGACCAGCGCCTCGCCCGGACCCGGGTCGGGCACGTTGATGGTGACCACCTCGACGGGTGCTCCCTTGGCCATCGCGACGACGGCCTTGACCTGCTGCATGTGCACTCCTTCGTGGGACCCGGATCCGTGTGGACCACCTCGGCTGGGACGAGCCTTGCAAGCCTGCCAAACGGGATGCAACCCGCGTCCCACGGGTGGCGTCCTCCACACGACTGGCCGGACACGACGGGCCGGAGACGTTTGAATGGGAGGTGAGTCGGTGATCAGTGCACCGAGTGTCGTCACGGGGGACGCAGTGCAGACGAGCAGGGACGAGGAGTTCACCTCCTACATGGCGGCCCGCCAGGCCGCCCTGCTGCGCACCGCCTACCTCCTCACCGGCGAGCGCGCCGCCGCGGAGGACCTGCTCCAGACCGCGCTGGCCAAGCTGTACCTGTCGTGGGACAAGGTCCGCGACCGTGGCGCGCTGGACGGCTACGTCCGGCGGATCATGGTCAACGAGCACAACTCGCTGTGGCGCCGGGCGTGGAAGCGCCGCGAGCACGCCACCGACGAGATGCCCGAGCAGCCGGTCCTCGACGAGTACGACGACGGGCTCGGCGCCGCGCTGTGGTCCTACCTGCAGACCCTGCCGCCCAAGCAGCGCACCGTGCTGGTGCTGCGCTACTACGAGGACCTGTCCGAGGCCGAGATCGCCGACGTCATGGGCATCTCCCCCGGGACCGTGAAGTCCCAGGCCAGCCGCGCGCTGGCCGGGCTGCGTGCCCGCGCGCCCCGCAGCCTCGACCCACGCCACACCGATCTCCGGGAGGAGGAGCGATGACCCACGACCAGGACCTGGGCCGCCGGCTCGGCGAGACCCTGCACCGCCGCGCCGACGCGCTCCACGACACCCCGCTCGACCTGCTCGACGTCCGCGGCCGGGCCACCTCGATCCGGCGGCGCCGCGCCGC
>NZ_JBFUMD010000496.1:0-2827 GCF_054049555.1 Nocardioides sp. P5_C9_2 | reverse complement strand
CGACCACCGCCACCGCTCCCGCACCCGGCGGTCGTCACTCCCTGGTCGCCGTCACCGCCTGCCCCACCGGGATCGCGCACACCTACATGGCCGCCGAGGCCCTCGAGGCCGCCGCCGCGCGGGCCGGGGTCGCCATCGCGGTCGAGACCCAGGGCTCGGCCGGCAGCACGCCCTTGCCGCACGAGACGATCTCCCAGGCCGGCGCGGTGATCTTCGCCGTCGACGTCGGCGTGCGTGACCGCGGCAGGTTCGCCGGCAAGCCGATGGTCAGCTCCAGCGTGAAGCGGCCGATCGACGACGCCGACGCGATGATCGCCGAAGCGCTGCGCTACGCCGCCGATCCCGCGAACGCCCCGCGGGTCGAGGGCGAGGCCTCCGCGGGAGGTGCCGACCACGGCGCTGAGGAGTCGTGGGGTGGCCGCATCCGGCGGGTGCTGATGACGGGCGTCTCGTACATGATCCCGTTCGTCGCCGCCGGCGGTCTGTTGATCGCGCTGAGCTTCCTGCTGGGCGGCTACGAGATCGTCGGCCCCTACGGCGACATCGCCGTCAACAACGGCATCTTCAACCTGCCCGACCCCGAGGCGCTCGGGCTCGACCACGCCCTGTTCAACTCCGGACTGATGGCGTACCTGGGGGCGCTCTTCTTCATCATCGGCAAGACCGCCTTCGCGCTGTTCCTCCCGGCCCTGGCGGGCTACATCGCCTACGCGATCGCCGACCGCCCCGGCATCGCGCCGGGCTTCGTCCTGGGCGGCCTGGCCGCCAACCTCTTCAACGTGCAGACCTCCGACGGTGTCGCCTACCCGGCCACCGGGTTCATCGGAGCGATGATCGGTGGCGCCCTGGCGGGCATCGCTGCGCACTGGATCGCGAGCTGGAAGGTGCCGACCTGGGCCCGCGGGCTGATGCCGGTCCTGGTCATCCCGCTGCTGGCGTCGGTGCTGGCCGGTCTGACGATGCTGATCGTGCTCGGAAGGCCGATCTCCTGGCTGATGGACCAGCTGACCGAGGGGCTCAACTCGATGTCGGGTGGCAGCGCGATCCTCCTCGGGATCATCCTGGGTCTGATGATGGCCTTCGACATGGGTGGCCCGCTCAACAAGGTCGCCTACACCTTCGCCGCAGTGGGGGTCGGCGGCGCATCGCTGGCCAGCGACGCCCCCGAGCTCCAGATCATGGCCGCCGTCATGCTCGCCGGCATGGTCCCGCCGATCGCCCTGGCGCTGGCCACCGTGGTCCGCCCCGGCCTGTTCAACGTGGCCGAGCGGGAGAACGGCAAGGCCGGCTGGCTGCTGGGCCTGTCGTTCATCACCGAGGGCGCGATCCCGTTCGCCGCAGCAGATCCGCTGCGTGTGATCCCCGGGATCATGCTGGGCAGCGCCGTGACAGGCGGGTTGTCGATGGCGATGGAGGTCAGCGTGCGGGCGCCGCACGGAGGGATCTTCGTGCTGTTCGCCGTCGAGAACGTCCTCGGCTACCTCATCGCACTCGCGGCCGGCGTCGCCGTCGGAGCTGCCGCCGTCATCGTCCTGAAGTCCATCGGGCCCTCCGACGCCGACGTCACCACCGTCTGACCTGTTCGACCCACCCCACGAAGGAGCACACATGCCCAGCAAGTCCGTCGTCGTCGGCTCGGCCGTCGGCCTGCACGCCCGTCCCGCCGCGATCATCGCCGAGGCCGCCGAGGGCCTCGACGCCGCGGTCACCATCAACGGGGTGGACGCCAGCTCGTCGCTGATGATCATGACCCTCGGGGCCGGCAACGGCGACACCGTCGAGGTGGAGAGCGACGACCAGTCGGCGCTCGACGCCATCGCCGCCCTCGTCGAGCAGGACCTCGACGCCTGAGCGCAGCACGACCCGACGACGGGCCGGTGTCCCCCCGGGGGGCGCCGGCCCGTCGTCGTACGTCGGGTGGCTAGGGGACCTGCCGGGCCCGGCGCTCGCGCAGCGCGAGGTAGACGGCGCGCACGCCGACGGCCCGCTCGAGGTGGACCATGACGGCGCCGAAGAACTGGCCGCGGTAGGTCTCGTCGGTGATGGCCGAGACGGTGAAGTAGAGGCCGGAGAAGGACGCCAGGAACAGCGACACCTTGACCAGCTCGGCCGAGACCGTGGGCACGAACGGGGCGTGATGGGTGGCCTTCAGCCCGGTCCACGCCTCCTGGACCCCCTCGTTGACGATGAGGGACCCGAAGACCAGCAGGAAGCCGAAGACCGCCACCACCAGCACCAGCACCTGCACGGCCTGGATCACCAGCAGCACCACGATCAGGTTCCACCGCTCGTAGCCGGTGACCTGGGCGTGCGCGGCGGGGTCGACACCGGGGTCGTCCACCAGGTCGCGCACCACGCCCTCCAGCGGCGTGCCCCGGCAGGCGCGCAGCAGGAAGGCGTCGTCCACCGCGTCGTCGGCCTGGTCGACCTCCTCCGGGAGGCGGACCAGCAGGAACACCGTGCCGAGCCCCAGGAGCAGCAGCGAGGTGAGCCACAGGGTGCCGAAGCCGAGGTGCGACGTCATCTGCCAGGCCTCGGCGTTGATGAACAGGAACGCGATGAAGACCAGCAGCAACGGCAGGGCGCGGGACGCGGTGGACAGCACCGATCCCAGGCTCGAGAGCGTGCGCTTGAGGGCCCATCCGACGATGGGACGCGCGCGCAGGGCGGTGAGCGCGTAGGTCACCGCGCCGACTCCCGCCACGGTCAGCAGCACCGCGGGGGCCGCCGCCACCTGGCTGGACAGCCAGCCGAGCAGCCCGGCGAGGAGGGCGGCGACGACCGCCACGACGGCGAGCGCAGGGAGCACCCGGCGCCGGGTCAGGGC
>NZ_JBFUMD010000495.1:0-2831 GCF_054049555.1 Nocardioides sp. P5_C9_2 | reverse complement strand
CCGCTGAGGGCCAGCCCGTCGAACAACAGCAGGCCCGCCGCGCTCACGACGAGGAGGGTCGCCGCCCCCCGCTCCTGCTCGGCCCGCCGGCTCCGCCGGGCGGGCCGAGTCCTCATCCATCCTCCTCGGACACCGCGACCGCCGACGAGCGCACGGTGACGCCGGGCAGGAAGTCGAAGAGCCCACCCGGACCCTCGATCCGCGCCGAGGCCTCCACCCGGACCTCGCCGCCCGAGAGCCGGACGGACAGCTCGGCCCCCTCGGGTGCGATCCGTCGTCCGACCTCCTGGGCCGCCTCGATCCCGTCCCCCCGGGCGGCGACCCGGGCAGCCTCCCGTGCCGCGTCGACGACCCGGACCTGCGCCGTGGCCGCCGCCAGCAACCAGACGAGACCCACGGTCACGGCCAGCAGCAGCGGCAGGCCGAGCGCGAGCTCGGCCGTCACCGCCCCGCGCTCGGGCCCTCGGCTCATCCGATGCCCAGCAGGCCCAGGACGTGGTCGAAGAGCGTCTTGAGGAGCTGGTCGCCGAAGCCGCCGGTCAGCAGCTGGTAGAGCAGGCCGGCGAACCCGGCGCCGGCGGCCGTGCCCACGGCGTACTCCGCGGTGGTGATCCCGCGCTCGTCGCGCCGTCCGGGTCGAAGCGTCTCGTGCATGTCGTGTCCTCTCGGTCGCGACCCGCGCCGTGCGGGCCGTCGACGTCGACCCTGCGCCGCCCGCCGGACTCCCGTGCCCCGTGCCTCGGTCGCTGTGGAGGGGGCGCCGGACCTCCTCGGATGTGGAGGACAGGTGGCTCACGGAGTCGGCCCCAGCGTCGCCAGCAGCCCGGCCACGGTGGGCACGATGCCGATGAGGACGAAGGCAGGCAGCAGGCACAGGCCCAGGGGCACCGCGGCCTTGACACCCACCGCGCGGGCGCGGTCCTCCACCGAGGCCAGCGCCTCCCGCTCGAGGTCGTCGGCGAGACGTTCGACGGCGTCGGCGACCGAGGTGCCGCTGGCCTCGGCGCGCGCGAGGGTGTGACCCAGCGGAGCCAGCACGTCGTCGCGGGCCAGCACCGCCCAGACCGTCGCCGGGGGTGCCCCGACGCGTAGCCGCGCCAGCACGGGGTCGAGGCGGTCGGCGGCCGCGCCGGGGCAGGCGGCGCACACCGAGGCCAGGGCGGCGGTGGGTGCGGCACCCGAGCGCAGCGTCGCCGCCAGCAGGTCGACGAGGTGGGGCAGGTCCCGTGCCGCCGCACTGCGCGCGTCGCGGACCCCTGCCGACTCCGAGCGGCCCAGCACCACCCAGGCCGCGGCGGCCGCCACCGGCCCCGCGACCAGACCCAGCGGCCCGGCCAGGAGAAGGGTCACCGCGCAGCCGGCGAGACCGGCGCGGACGGCACGCCACCAGGTCGGCCGGGCCCTCGCCTCCGGGGACGGCCCGGCGCGGCCGTCGTCCGGTGTGGCGATCGCCCACCGCGGCGGGGGCGGCACGGCCAGGACGACGGCCACCAGGGTCGCCACGACGGCGAGCGCGGTCACGGGCGATCGACCGCGTCGGCAATGGCCTCGATCCACCAGAGGCCGAGGAGCCCGAAGGCGAGCCCGAGCGCGAGACAGCCCCAGCCGATCGGCGTACCGAGCAGGAAGGCCCACGGGTCACCTCCGGCGCCCGAGCCCATCCCCAGGGCCACCACGGGCAGCGCCGCTACGAGACGTGCCGTGGCCCGGGCCGAGGCCAGCTCGGAGGTGACCACCCGCCGGGTCCGGCGGCGCGCCCGGATCCGGTCGGCGACCCGGCCCAGGGCCCCGGCCAGCCCGTGCCCCGAGTGCTGGGAGACCTGCCACGCCGACGCGACGACCCGCAGCTCCCCCGCCCCTGGCGCCTCGGCCAGTCGGCGCAGCGCGGCGGGCACGTCGGAGCCCAGCGCGTGCGCCTCCACGACGGGCGCGAGCCCCGGCCACCGGCCGGCCGCCTGGGCGAGGGCGGCGTCGGGAGGTCGCCCGGCGGACAGCTCGGCCGCCACCACCTCGCACGCCTCGAGGACGTGTCGCGCGGTGGCGTCGGCGGTGACGCGCGCCCGACGTCGTCGCCAGATCCGTTCGGCACCCAGGACGACGAGGGCGGCGATCGCTCCCAGGACGAGCAGCCTGACGGGCAGCACGCCGGCCGTCGTGAGGGCCACGGTCGCAGCCAGCAGGGCGAGCAGCCCCGGCACGCGGGAGCGCACACCGTGGGGGTCCTGCGCACTGCAGGTCGGGCCCGTCGGGTGCACGGGCGCCGGGCAGGCCAGCCACGCGGCCGCCGCGGCTCCGAGCGTCGCCACCCACCACAGGGAGCCGGTCACGCGGTGATCCGCCGGGACAGCTCGCGCGCGGCCGGGCCCCGCTCGACCCGGCCGAGCGCGTCGAAGGTCACGGCGACGTCGAGGGCCACCAGCCCGTCGGCGCCACGACGCGGGACCCCGACCTGGGCCACCCGGCGGACGCCGTCCGGGCCGCGGGCCACGTGCACGACGACGTCGAGGGCGGCCGCCAGCTGGCTGTGCACCGCCGCCTGCGGCAGACCGGCCGCCAGGGCGAGGGCCTCGAGCCGCGCCGGCACGTCGGCCGCGGAGTTGGCGTGCACGGTGCCACAACCACCGGCGTGGCCGGTGTTGAGCGCGGCCAGCATCTCCACCACCTCGGCCCCGCGGACCTCGCCGACCACGAGGCGGTCGGGCCTCATCCGCAGGGCCTGGCGCACCAGGGTGYGCAGCGTGATCTCGCCGGCTCCCTCGATGTTGGGCGGTCGGGCCTCGAGGCCGATGACGTGGGGGTGGGCCGGGCGCAGCTCGCTGGAGTCCTCGACG
>NZ_JBFUMD010000494.1:0-2850 GCF_054049555.1 Nocardioides sp. P5_C9_2 | reverse complement strand
CGGAGCTGCTCCACCGACACCAACCGCTGGCCGGCCTGCTCGAGCCGCGCGACCAGCACCTCGCCGCCGGACGGCACCGTCTGGGCGTCGTGGGCGTCGTGGGCGTGGCGGGTGATCGCGTCGGCGGACAGGTGCGCGTGGAGCACGACCTGCGTGACCGGCGCAGCGACACGAGACCGGACAGGCGTGGCCTCGGCGTCAGCTGGGTTGTCGTCGAAGCCGATGGCGAGCTGGTGGCGCGCGAGGTCGCCCAGCGCGGTGGCGCGGCGTCCGTCGACGGTGTCGGTCGACCCCAGCTTCGCGAGGTGCTCGGCACCGGACTTCACCGCCGCGGCCAGGGCCAGGGCGTCGGGGATCTCCAGGGCCGCCTCCAACCCCATGGTGCCGTCGTAGGAGACCTGCTGGAGGTCGAAGGTGACGTGCCGCTTGTCCGCCGACTTCTCCAACGCCTCCTCCACCGCGTCGGGCATGAACCGCACCCGGGCCTCCTGCACCACCCGGTCCAGCTGCGCGGGGGTGAGCCGGGAGGCACACCAGAACACCTGCTCATCGACGTACGTCGCGGCCTCYAACGTCAGGCTGACGGTGGTCTGCGCAATGATCCGGGCCCGCCAGCCGGCCACCAGGCCGGAGGTGACGGCACCCCACAACCTCGGGAGCCGGTAGGCCACCTCGACACACTCGGTCAAGAACCGGCCAGCACTGTCGTTGGTCCGTCCCAGCATCGTCGCGAACTCCGCGACGCAGAACTCATCGATCATCGGCGACCCCTCACCGGCGAACGTCTTCGGCGAGGTGAAGCACGCCTGGGCGAACTCCGGGTCCGCGATATGCAGATCGGCCCAGTGCAACCCCAGCCGCATCATCTCGACATCCTCGGCACTGGCCCGGTCACGAGATGCCTTCACCGCACGCAACAGCTCGGCCGGGGTCTCCGGCAGAGCGGGTGCGGTGGTCTCGGGCATGAGTCGACTCAAGCAGGGACCACCGACAACGAACCCCTCCGTTGGGCCGTTCTGACCGGATGGTGGACACCACTTTCCAGCGACTTCTGTCAGCCAGATTTTGAGCGCTACGGAACTGCCCGCTCGGCGCCTCCCAGCGCTACGCAACTGCCCGGTCGGCGCCTCCCAGCGCTACGGAACTGCCCGCTCGGCGCCTCCCAGCGCTACGCAACTGCCCGGTCGCCGCCTCCCAGCGCTACGGAACTGCCCGGTCGGCGCCAGCCAGCGCTACGGAACTGCCCTGTCAGGTGTCCCCGGGGTCGACCTGCTCGCCAGGGGCACCGATGTCCAGGTCACCCTCGACGATCATGCCCGTCATCCCGGTCGGCGAGCGGGTCTCGTGCACCTCGCCGGGCTCCCAGACCGCGGCGGACCCGGCGGAGAGGCGGCGTACGACGCCCTCGGCCCCGGCCACCTCGGCCTCGCCGGACAGCACCACCAACAGCTGGCGCCCACCCGCCGGATGCCGACCGATGACGCCACCGGCGTCGAGGGACACCGCGACGAGGTGCGCGTCCGCGCTGATCCCGAAGGCGCCCACCGAGAAGCCGCGGCTCCCGTGCGCCTCGACCGGCCGGTGGGGCAGGTCGGTGAGCGGGAGGATCCGCACTCAGGCCTCCGTCGGCGCCGTGTAGTCGGGATCGGCCGCCGGGGTCTCGGACGACGCCCCGGCGCCGGCCTGGGCCTGCGAGGACCAGTTCTCCAGCTCGGTCATGACCTCGCCGTGCTTGTCGACGCAGACGACGACCAGGTCGCCCTTGTTGGCGCGGTTGAGCGCGTGGCGCACGGCGGAGATCTCGTCGAGCACCTCCTCGGCCTGCTTGCACCGAGAACCCTCGGCCATCGCGTTCCGCACGCCCTCGAGGACCAGTCCGGCGACCTCCCCGCGCTCGCGACCGCGGAGGGCGACGTCCTCGCGGACGATGCAGACGTCGAAGTGCTGGGCGGCGATGTGCCCGAGCTCGCGCATGTCCTCGTCGCGCCGGTCACCGGCGGTGGCGATGATGCCGATCCGCGACGGCCGGGCGAGGTCGTGGGAGGACTCCATCGAGTCACCGACGCGGTCGACGAAGTCGCCCAGCATCTTCATGCCCGGCGCGTTGTGGCAGTAGTCGACGATCACGCTGACGCCGTTGACCTCGACCTCGTTGAGGCGACCGGGGGACAGGTAGTAGTTGGTGGAGAAGCTGCGCAGGCCCTGGCGGATGTCGTGCAGCGGGGCCCCGGCGGCGAACGCGGCGGCGGCAGCGGCCAGCGCGTTCTGCACGTTCATGCGGGCCTTGCCGCCGAAGGTCGCCGGCAACAGGTGGGTCCAGGCGAGCTGCATCTCCCGACGTCCGTGGCGTACGACGATCATCTCGCCGCGCTCCGACGGGTCGAGGACCAGCGCCTTGCCACCGCGTCGGCAGTGCGCGTCGATCATGTCGCGGGCCTCCGAGCCCGGCTCCTCCATCGAGAACCACACGACCTGGCCCGAGCACCGGCGGCGCATCTGACGCACCAGGGGGTCGTCGGCGTTGAGGACGGCGTGCCCGTCGCGGGGCACGGCCTCGACGATGACCGCCTTGACGTCGGCGAGCTGCTCGACGGTGTCGATGCCGCGCAGGCCGAGGTGGTCGGGCTGCACGTTGAGCACCACGGCCACGTCGTTGCGCTCGTAGCCGAGGCCCTCGCGGAGGATGCCGCCGCGCGCGACCTCGAAGACGGCCGTGTCGACGCGGGGGTTCTGGAGCACCATCCGGGCCGAGCGCGGTCCGCTGGCGTCGGCGCGGATCACGAGGCGCTCGTCGATGACGACGCCGTCGGTCGAGGTCATGCCGACCTTGCGGCCCATGCCCTTGAAGAT
>NZ_JBFUMD010000493.1:0-2858 GCF_054049555.1 Nocardioides sp. P5_C9_2 | reverse complement strand
GGCGTGCAGCGATTGCACACCAGCGGCCCGGCGGCACGGTGCACATCCAGATCGCCCGCCAACGACGGGTGGCTGGATGAGAGGAACGGCCTGATGGCCAAGGAGCCCAAGCGCACGAAGCGCCCGAGCAAGGCCGCAGTCGCCCGGCTGCGGGAAGAGGTCGAGTCCCGGCCGACGAACGAGGAGCTGCCCGCCGAGGTCGTCGCGGTCATCGAGGCCTACGTGCCCGCTCGCGTCAGCGACACCACGATGGAGAAGGTCCGCCCGTTCCTGGTCGACGCCATCACCGCGTCGAGCCTGCGCGGCAAGGAGAGCGTGCGCAAGCACTGCAACCACATCACGCAGCTGGCCTGCTTCGCCCTCAAGCGCGGGCTGCCGCTCGAGGTCGCCACGGTCCTCACCACCGCCTTCATCGACGAGTACGTCCGCGTCGAGATGGCGGAGGAGACCGAGCACAACCGGGCCGAGCGCCGCCGCCGGCTGCTGGCCCTGGCGCGGACCGCCAACCCCGGGCCGGGCGTCCCGCCGAAGCTCACCCGGATCGGGCACAGCTCGGTCAAGCCCTGCTACTCCCCCGCCGAGCTCGCCGTCATCACGCGGGCGGCGCGGGTCCAGCCCACCGAGGCCCGGCAGCGCGACCTGGCCATCGTCGTCGCGCTCAGCGGCGGCGCGGGTCTCGACAGCGTCGACATGCGCGACCTACTCACCGACCACGTCGAGGACCTCGGCGAGGCGGGCATCCGAATCCACGTGCAGGGTCCCCGGCCCCGCGTCGTGGTGCTGCGGCGTCCGTTCGAGTCCCTGCTGCGCGGCGCCCTCAGGGGCATGCCGGCCGGACAGCTCCTCATCGGCCGTAAGCAGGACCGCCGCAACACCGCCGCCCGCGCCACCGAGCGCGCCGCTCTGCACAACGTCCCCCACATCGAGCCCGCCCGCCTGCGCGCGACCTGGATCGCGGACCTGATGACCGACTCCATCCCCCTCGCGGTCATCCTGCAGGCAGCCGGGCTGAAGTCCGCCCGGACCCTCGCCGAGCTGCAGCCCCACCTGGGGCCCTGGCTGGCGCACAAGGGCCTCACCGAGGCACCGAGCGCTGGGCTGCGGGGTGAGCAGCGATGAGCGCCAAGCGCCTCACCCGGCCGATGGTCGAGCGCACCGTCTGGATTGTCGACGAGAGCAATGTCATGGACGTCCTCGCCCCGCCTACCCCCGCGGGGCAGCGCGGCCGCAAGGGCCGGATCAGGGACAACACCCGGCTCTGGGTGATCGGCGTGATCCTGTGCACCCGGATGGGCCACGAGACCACGGTCATGGGGGTCTACGACGTCCTCACCCAGGCGCTGCCCCGGGAGATGCAGTGGGAGCTCGGCGTCCTGCGCCCCCTCACCACCACCAACGAGACCACGCGTGCCGCCCACGACCCCGAGGCGGCGCGCCTGACGAAGAACGGCAAGCCGCGCAAGGAGATCTGGACCGACTTGGGGTACGAGCGTCTCGGCTACGACGACCTCGTCAACGCCACCAACAAGCTGCGCGACCGCCTCGACTACGGGCACGGATCCGCGCCGGACCTCCCACCAGGAGAGCGGGTTCGTCGGCGGAGTCTGGTCGAGGACGCCGTGGACCGCCTCATCAAGGTCTCCGTCATCCCCCGCACGTGCAGCACCGTGGCCATCGACGGTACCGGCCAGTGGTCGTGGAACATCGGGCCCAAGACGGAGCAGCGCAACGCCCAGAAGCGCCTCGCGGCCGGCACCGCGCACGCCGTCAGCGAGGACGTCGAGACCGCCCTGCAGGTCACCAGCATCGTCGCCGACGACGACACGGCACCGGCACCGGCACCGGCAGCCACCACGACGCGGCTGCGCCACTGCCTGGACGCCGCGTGGGGCTACAAGACTGGGAAGGGCGGTCAGAAGGAGGTCGGCTACGGCTTCCACCAGCACACCGTCGTGCGGACGGCCGACCCGAACTCCACCGGTCGGCCGGAGCCGCTGCTCGTCGAGGGACTGGTCGTCGTGCCCGCCAACGAGGACGTCGTGGACGCCTCGCTGCGGCTCCTGGACCGGATCCAGCTCCGCTCCAAGATCACCCGGCTCGCCGGTGACCTGCTCTACACCAACCTCAAGGCCGACCGGTGGGCCGTGCCGCTGGCGCAACGCGGCATCGAGCAGGTCCTCGCCATGCGCGAGGACGGAGGCGGCTGCGTGGACATCAACGGCGCCGTCATGCAGTACGGCTGGATGCACTGCCCCGCCGCCCCGATGGACCAGCGTCCCCTCCCGGCGACCTTCGCCCGCGAGGAGGACGAGGAGCATTACGACGCCGTCGAGGAGTTCAAGGCCAACTGGGCCTTCGACCGCAAGGAGTCCGGACTGGGACGCAACCCGTCCTCGAAGTGGATCTGCCCGGCCATGGCCGGCAGGGGTGGCTGCTGGGCGCGCGGCACGGACAACGTCACCGTCGCCCGGGAGGCTGGCCTGCCCATCATCACGCCGCCCGAGGACTGGGAGTCGCGCCCCTGCTGCACCAACAAGACCATGGACTTCACCCCCGACCCGAAGAACCCGCACCACCAGCGTAAGCTCATGCAGCGAGAGTACGTCGGCACCCGCCGGTGGCGGCGCGCCTTCAACCTCCGCTCCAGCGTGGAGGGCGCGTTCGGGATCCTGAAGAACCCCAGCAGGCAGCGCATGCGCCGCGGTCAGAACCGGCTGCCCGGGTTGGCCATGGCCAACCTCATCAACGGCCTCAAGGCGTCTGTCTTCAACGAGGAGCAGCTGCGCAGCTGGCACGAGGAGACCGGCCTCGGTCCGGCTGACCACCCGCTCCTCCAGCCCGACCCGCACGACTGGGGG
>NZ_JBFUMD010000492.1:0-2886 GCF_054049555.1 Nocardioides sp. P5_C9_2 | reverse complement strand
GTGTCGATCAGGGCCGCCATCTCGACCGCATACCCGGTCGGCACAGACATGGCTGCGAAGTGCGACCGTCGGATGCCCCACTCCCCCGCCAGCGGCTGGACCAATCCCGCCAGCTCAGGAAAGAGCATCGCGATCAGGGGGCGCGCGACGAGTTCGGTGACCCGACCCCCTTCGTACGGCCCCTCCTCCCCCGGACGCTCGTAGAAGCCCTTCACGAGCGCGACTTTCGGGTCGTACAACAGGGGTCCCAAGATCCCAGGCACGAAGTGCGTGTCCCAGTCGAGGAGATCGGCATCCATGAAGACGACAAGGTCCCCGGAGGTGACGAAGAGGCTCTTCCACATGGCCTCCCCCTTTCCCGGGTACGTCCCCAGGTCCGGGCGGATCTCGGAAGACCTGTGCACCACGGCACCGGCGTCGGAGGCGACCGAGTAGGTGGAGTCCGTGGAGTCACTGTCGATCACCACGATCTCGTCGATCAGAGACACGGTGTCCACGAGGGCCTCACGAACTCGTGACACCACGTCACCGACCGTGGCGGCTTCGTTCCGGGCTGGAACGACCAGGCTCACGCTCGTGCCGCGACGTGCCTCCAGGAGCGATTCAAGCGTCCAGTCGTGCCAGTGGAAGGTCTTGATGCCCGACTGGGCGGGGGTGAACAGTGCGGGACCGACCTCGACACTCACCGGGACAACACCAGCCGTGGCGCGCTGCCCGTACGGCGCCTCCGGGGCGCTCCATCGCGCCACTTCAGCACGCTCCAACCCGCCTCGCCAGGGCTCACGATCGCTCCGACTCCTGCCATGGCTCGAGCATATCGTTAGATCATTGCCACCAGCAGGTGGTGCGAAGTCCCGCGAAGCGTGCACGTTGCGGACAGGGCCCGCCGCACACCCGGATGAACGCGTTTGCAACTATCTATATTAGTGCTAACCTCTTAATTATCAATCTGTATGGGACGGTCGGTGGGACTCCACACCAGCAACCCACCGCAGCAAAGCCAAGGAATGCAGCGCGGCACGAAGCAGCTGCAGAAGGAGTCAGGATGACGCTGGCCGACAACGGGAACGAGTACGCCGGCCGGGTCGCCATCATCACCGGAGCCGGTCGCGGGCTGGGGCGTACCTACGCACTCGCCCTGGCCGCTCGCGGTGCTCATGTGGTGGTCAACGATCCAGGATCGGGCCTTGACGGCTCCGGCGAGATCGACGACACCGCGGGAGCGGTCGTCGCAGAGATCCGTGCTGCCGGCGGGACCGCGATCGCGGACTATGCCAGCGTGACCGACCCGGACGGCGTCCGGGCCATGGTCGCCAACACCATCACCCAGTTCGGTCGGATCGACATCCTGATCAACAACGCCGGAATCCTGCGTGATCGCTCCTTCCACAAGGTCCAGCTCGAAGACGTCCTGGCGGTGATCGACGTGCACCTGACCGGATCCTTGCGATGCACCCACGCGGTCTGGCCACTCATGCGCGACCAGGGCTACGGCCGCATTCTGTTCACGTCCTCCCAGAACGGCACGTACGGCAACTTCGGCCAAGCCGGCTACGCGACCGCGAAGGCAGGCGTGCTCGGCCTGATGAAGGTGTTGGCGATCGAAGGCGAGTCCAAGAACGTCCGGGCGAACACCATCGTGCCTGTGGCCCAGTCCCGCATGACCGTCGGCACGATCATCGAGGACGAGTCCGATGCCGACCGCCTGCCCACGGAAGCCGTCGCAGCAGGAGTTCTCCACCTGGTCGGCGAGCACGCCCCCAACGGCACGATCCTCAACGCCGGCGGCGGTTGCTTCTCCGTGACCGAGCTGCCGGAGACACGGGGCGCGTTCCTGGGGATCGACGCCACGCTGGAGGACGTCCGGACGCACTGGGACGAGATCACAGCGGGCGGTTTTGTGGACGTCCTGCCCAACGGCCCTGCACAGTTCGCCAAGTTCCTCGGCATGCAGGAACAGCAGTCCGTCGGCATCAGCAGATGACGTCGACGAGCCCCCACCGCAGGGCTGCGTTGGCATCGATCTCAACGCCGGTCAGCATGAACCAGTTCGCCCGCTGGCGCCCCATCCGCTGAACCAAGGACCAGGTGCCGCCCGCACCCGGGATCAGGCCCATGGCGATCTCAGGAAGTCGGAACGTCGCATCCGGGCTGGCGATGACGTGGTCCGCGAACGCCAAGAGCTCGACTCCGGCACCCGCACTCGGACCCTGCGCGTGGACGGTCACACGMTCGGCGACCCGGGACAATGACAGAGCGGGGTGACGAGTCCCGCGCACAGCGTGCGCCGTGGCCGGGTCGTCGACCGAGCCGAACTCGGTCAGGTCACCGCCGGCGGAGAAGCTGGCTCCTGCACCCCGGAGCTCGACACGAAGCTCGGGCGACAGCTCAGCCAGCTCCAGGGCCTCGACGAGCGCGTCGCGCAGACGGGAGTCGAGGGCGTTGCGGGTCGCCGGTCGGTTGAGCGTGATGCTCAGGACACCGTTGCTCGACTCGACAAGAACGACCTCATCCGGCTCCACCCTCACCTTCGGGGCGGGCTTCGACTTCAGCCACGCCTCGTACTGATGGCTTCCCATCAGCGTGGAGAAGACCGCCGATTCGCCCCAGATACCGGCTGCTGCCGGCAACGAAGCCGAGACGCGGGTCAGCGAGACGAGGGCGTACGCGCCCAGCGGCGCATGATCGACGGCGTCCTGGACCGCGGCCGCCTCAGCGACGTTGGCCGCGACCACGTCGAAGGCTTCGACCAGATCCCGTGCTTCCTCGGGCCACTGCGCTGCGACCAGCAGCGTGACAGCCGGGATCTCCCGCAGGTACGTCGCCACAGTCTGCACATCGACGTCCCATGACCTGGGTTCGACGATCAACAGTCCCGCCCCGGAG
>NZ_JBFUMD010000491.1:0-2901 GCF_054049555.1 Nocardioides sp. P5_C9_2 | reverse complement strand
ACATGGAGCACGTCGAGGGCTACCCGATCATCAAGCACCGCACGATCATGGGTCCGGGCGCGGCGACCCTGCCCCACGCCGACGACACGGTGTCGCTGCCCAGCGCCAAGGTGATGGGCGCCGCCCGGGGTCGCCGTCACGCCTTCCGCCCGGGCTCGGTGGTCAACATCTCGGGGATGAGCTTCGGCTCGCTGTCCGGCAAGGCGGTCGAGTCGCTCAACAAGGGTGCGGCCATGGCGGGCTGCCTGCAGAACACCGGAGAGGGCGCCCTGTCGCCGTACCACCGCCACGGCGGCGACGTGGTCTTCCAGATCGGCACGAGCTACTTCGGGTGCCGCGACGACCGGGGCCGCTTCGAGCTCTCCCGCCTGGTCGACCTGGTGCAGTCGGCGCCGGTGCGCGCCATCGAGATCAAGCTGTCCCAGGGCGCCAAGCCCGGGCTCGGCGGCATGCTGCCGGGGGAGAAGGTCAGTGCCGAGATCGCCGAGATCCGCGGCATCCCCGAGGGCAAGGACTGCGCCTCGCCCAGTCGCCACGAGGTCTTCCACGACGTCGACTCGATGCTCGACTTCGTCGAGACGGTCGCCGACGCCACCGGGCTGCCCGTGGGCGTGAAGTCGGCGGTCGGCAACATGACGCTCTGGGACCAGCTGGTCGAGGCGATGGCCGCCGGCGGGCGGGGCGTCGACTTCGTCAACATCGACGGCGGCGAGGGCGGCACGGGCGCGGCGCCGATGATCTTCGCGGACTCGGTGGCCTACCCCTTCCGGATCGCCTTCAGCGAGGTCTACCGGCGCTTCGCGGCCGCCGGCCTGACCGACGACGTCACCTTCATCGGCGCCGGCAAGCTCGGGGTCCCCGAGAACGCCGTGGTCGCCTTCGCGCTCGGCGCCGACATGGTCAACGTGGGGCGCGAGGCGATGATGTCCATCGGCTGCATCCAGGCCCAGAAGTGCCACACCGACCACTGCCCGGTCGGGATCGCCACCCAGAACCCGCGCTACACCTTCGGCCTCGACGTCGAGCTCAAGAGCGTGCGTGCCGCCAACTACATCCGCTCGCTGCGGCGCGACCTGCTCAAGGTGTCGGAGGCCGTCGGCGTCGTGCACCCCGGCCTCATCACGCCCTGGGACATCGACATCCTCGCAGGCCAGCGCTCGACCGAGCAGCTCCACGACGTCTACGGGTACGACGACGACTGGGGCGCCATCGGTCCCGACCTGCGCGCCACGATCGAGCAGATCATGACGTCGCAGGGCGAGGCGCCGCTGCCGCACCCGACCACCCGCTGAGAAGCCGGTCGGTCAGCTCCGACGGGCGGTCGGTCAGCTCCGGCGGGCGGGGCGCACGCTCTTGTCGTGCTCCTGCTGGCCGTCGGCGAGCTCGGCGAGGAACTTCCCGGCCCAGGACGCGACGTCGTGCTCGACGACCGTCTTGCGCATCGCCCGCATCCGGCGGGTGGTCTCCCTGGGCTCGGCGTTGAACGCGTCGAGGAGCGCCTGCTTGATGCCGTTGATGTCGTAGGGGTTGACCAGCCAGGCCTGACGGAGCTCGTCGGCCGCGCCGGCGAACTCGGAGAGCACCAGGGCCCCGTCGGAGTCGTAGCGGCACGCGACGTACTCCTTGGCGACGAGGTTCATCCCGTCGCGGAAGGGCGTGACGACCATGATGTCGGCCGCCCGGTAGAGGGCGGCCATCTCCTCGCGGGGGTAGGAGGAGTGGAGGTAGGAGATCGCCGGCTTGCCGATCTCGCCCAGGTCGCCGTTGAGGCGGCCCACCAGTCGGTCGATGTCGTCGCGCAGGATGCGGTACTGCTGGACGCGCTCCCGCGACGGGGTGGCGACCTGCACGAACACCGCGTCCTCGACGTCGAGGCGCCCCTCGGCGATCAGCTCGCCGAACGCGCGCAACCGGGCCACGATGCCCTTGGTGTAGTCGAGGCGGTCGATGCCGAGGAAGACCTTGCGGGGGTTGCCGAGCGCCTCGCGGATCTCGACCGCCCGCTTCTCGACGCCCTCGGACCGGGCGAGCTCCTCGAACCCGGCGGTGTCGATGGAGATCGGGAACGCCGCGGCCTTCACGCTCCGGCCGTCGGGGAGGTAGACGAGGTCGCGGTGGGTCTTGTGGCCGACCCGGTGGCGGACCATGCGCACGAAGTTGCCGGCACCGCCGGCGAGCTGGAAGCCGATGAGGTCGGCGCCGAGCAGCCCCTCGAGGATCTGGCGCCGCCACGGGAGCTGGCTGAAGAGCTCGGCCGGGGGGAAGGGGATGTGCAGGTAGAAGCCGATGCGCAGGTCCGGTCGGAGGTCGCGCAGCATCTGCGGCACGAGCTGGAGCTGGTAGTCCTGGATCCAGACCGTGGCGCCCTCGGCGGCCACCTCCGCGCTCTTCTCCGCGAAGCGTCGGTTGACCGTCACGTAGGAGTCCCACCACTCGCGGTGGAACTCCGGCTTGGCGACCACGTCGTGGTAGAGCGGCCAGAGGGTGCCGTTGGAGAAGCCCTCGTAGAACTCCTCGATCTCGCGCGCGCTCAGGTGCACCGGCACCAGCTGGAGACCGTCCTCGACGAAGGGTTCGAGGTCGTCGTCGGGTGACCCCGGCCAGCCGATCCAGGCGCCGTCGTTGGCCCGCATCACGGGCTCGAGGGCGGACACCAGGCCACCGGGGGACCGCCGCCAGTCGCTGCTGCCGTCGGGGTTGGTCACTCGGTCGACGGGGAGCCTGTTGGCGACGATCACGAGGTCGGCGCGGCCTGAAGTGGTCACACGGTCCACCCTAGCGAGCCGCACAGCACCCCTCCGGGGGGTCGCTCAGGCACGCCGCGCCGGAACCCGTCGCCGACTCGCCGACGACGAATGACATGGCTGTGGTTCGTCACCTACAGTGGTGCCACAGCAGTCC
>NZ_JBFUMD010000490.1:0-2903 GCF_054049555.1 Nocardioides sp. P5_C9_2 | reverse complement strand
CTCGAGGACACCGGCCTCATGCCGGGGGAGCCGGGCTTCTACCCCAACGCCCGGCGCTCGGTCATCGAGATGGGCATCGTGCGGCGCAAGAAGATCGACGTCGCCGCCGACATCCCGGCGCGCCGGGTGGCCGACCTGCCGGTCGAGCTCGAGGGTGCCGAGGGTCGCTCCATCCGCGAGGCCGAGCGCGAGCTGGCCCGCCGGCTCGTCGCCCGCTACGACGCGGCGCTCGAGGCGCGCACGTCCGGACCGGAGGTCGACGGCATCGACCGCGACCTCGTCCGCCGGGTGGCCAAGTGGGAGCGCGAGGACATGGAGGCCGCCAAGGACGGCGAGAACGTCTTCTCCATGATGCGCCGCATCGGCCGCGCGAAGGCCGGGCTGGCCGCCGACTACACGGCCCAGCTGGCCCGCAGCGTCGGCAAGGTCGTCTTCTTCGCCAAGCACGTGGACGTGATGGACGAGGCGGAGGAGGGCTTCGCCCGTCGTGGCATCAAGTACGTGTCGATCCGCGGCGACCAGACCGCCAAGGCCCGCGCCGCTGCCCTCGAGTCCTTCACCTCCGACCCCGAGACCTCGATCATCGTCTGCTCGCTCTCCGCCGCCGGCGTCGGCCTCAACCTGCAGGTCGCCTCCAACATGGTGCTGGCCGAGCTCTCGTGGACCGACGCCGAGCAGACGCAGGCCATCGACCGGATCCACCGCATCGGCCAGTCCGAGCCGGTCACCGCGTGGCGCATCATCGCCGCGCAGACCATCGACTCCAAGATCGCCGAGCTGATCGACAGCAAGGCCGGCCTGGCCGCGCGCGCCCTCGACGGGGCCGACGAGATCGCGTCGTCGGTGGACGTCCAGCTCGAGGCCCTGGTCGGCCTGCTCGACGAGGCGTTGGCGGACCGCAACCGCTGACAGGTCGCCCGCCGCCGGCGCGGTCCCTAGGGGTGGGGCCGGCGCATGCACGTCCCCCACGGGGTACGACCTCTGCGTGAGCATCACGAGGGAGGCCCTGGGGAGGGACGCCCGGTCCGACAGCGAGTCGCTGCGGGTCGCGAGCGTGCCCTCCGGTCATGTCTACGTCCGGCACCTGTCGCCGGCCGACGGCGTCGACGCGGTCGAGCGTCTGCGCGACCCGGACCCCGACGACCCGCGCCGTTCCGCCGAGCAGCGCTGGTGGCCCCCGGTCATGCTGCGGCCCGACTGGGCCGAGACGGCCGACATCGACGTGTTCCACATCCAGTTCGGCTTCGACACGTGCACGCCCGACGGGCTGCGCGAGCTCGTGGCGGTGCTGCGTCGTCGGGGGATCCCGCTCGTCGTCACGGTGCACGACCTGCGCAACCCACATCACGCGGACCGGCGCGAGCACGACGCGCAGCTCGACGTCCTGGTGCCCGCGGCCGACGCGGTCATCACGCTGACGGCCGGCGCGGCCGCGCAGATCGCACGGCGGTGGGGCGTCGAGGCGCTCGTGCTGCCGCACCCGCACGTCGTGGAGCTGGACACGGCCCGCACCCTGCGGCAGAGGCCATCCGGTGGCCCGTGGACCGTGGGCCTGCACGTGAAGAGCCTGCGGGCCAGCATGGACCCGCTCGCGATCCTGCCGACCCTGGTCGAGCAGGTCCGCGCGGTGCCGGGCGCCCGGCTGCTGGTGAACGGCCACCGCGACGTCCTCGACGAGGGAGGGGCGCGTCGCGACGCCGCGCTGGCGTCGTACCTCAGGGACGCGCAGCAGCGCGGCGACCTGGAGCTGCAGGTCCACGACTACCTGTCGGACGACGAGCTCTGGGACTACCTCGCCGGCCTCGACGTGTCCGTGCTGCCCTACCGCTTCGGCACGCACTCKGGATGGCTGGAGGCGTGCCGCGACCTGGGGACGACCGTCGTCGCACCCGACTGCGGCTTCTACGCCGACCAGGGGCCGGTCCTGACCTACCGGATGGACGAGCACCGGTACGACGCCGACTCACTGGCCGCCGCCCTCCTCGCCGCGCGCACCGCACCGCCCCCGCCGGCCGACCTCGAGGCGCGCCGCGACCAGCGTGCGCGCGTCGCCGCGGCCCACCTCGACCTCTACCGACGGCTGCTGGCGTGACGCCGCTGCGGATCTGCATCATCGGCTCCAGCCGGTTCCCCATCCGCGAGCCCTTCGCGGGGGGCCTCGAGGCCCACACCCACGCCCTGGCCCGGCGGCTCTCGGAGCGCGGTCACGACGTCACGCTCTTCGCCGCGCCCGGCTCCGACCCCGCCCTCGGGGCCGAGGAGCTCGCGGTCGAGCAGCTCGCGCCGGAGGTGGGCGAGCGGTCCGACACGTCGTACCCGCCGCACTGGTGGATGCAGGAGCACCACGCCTACCAGGGGCTGATGCTGGACCTGATGCGCYACGGTCACGAGCGCTTCGACGTGATCCACAACAACAGCATCCACCACCTCCCGGTCGCCATGGCCGACGTGCTGCGCATCCCGATGGTGACGACCCTGCACACGCCACCCACCCCGTGGCTGCGGTCCGCACTGACGCACGTCTCGCCGCGCGCCGTCTTCGTCGCCGTCAGCCGGTGCACGGCCGACGCGTGGCGGGGTGCGGTCGTGAGCCGGGCGATCCTCAACGGCGTCGACACCGAGAGATGGGTGCCGGGACCCGGTGGTGGGCCGGCCGTCTGGAGCGGGCGCATGGTGCCCGAGAAGGCGCCGCACCTGGCCATCGACGCCGCCCGGCGGGCCGGGATGCCGCTGCTGCTCGCGGGTCCCGTGCTGGACGAGGAGTACGTCGACCGTGAGGTCCGACCGCGGCTGGGCGACGACGTGCGCCACGTCGGCCACCTGGACCAGCGGGCCCTGTGCGCGCTCGTCGGCAGTGCCCGGGTGGCCGTGGTGACCCCCGCCTGGGAGGAGCCCTACGGTCT
>NZ_JBFUMD010000489.1:0-2907 GCF_054049555.1 Nocardioides sp. P5_C9_2 | reverse complement strand
GCGCTACCCGGGCTCCCCCGGCACCCCCGGGCGGGACCTGGTCCTGCGCCGGGCGCCCGCGGGCACCAAGGCCCGGGGTGCGCACGACATGCACCGCGAGTTCGCCATCCAGACCGCCCTCGCCCCGGTCTTCTCCTACGTGGCGCCGATGGTCGCCTTCTGCGACGACCCGTCGGTCATCGGTGCCGACTTCTACGCGATGGAGCGCATCGACGGAGTCATCCCCCGCAGCGAGTGGCCGTCCGAGGTTCCCCTCTCGCCGGAGCAGGCACGCGCGCTGTGCCTGCGCGCCGTCGACGTGCTCGTCGAGCTCCACAGCGTGGACGCCGACGCAGCCGGCCTCGCCGACCTCGGCAAGGGCACGGGCTACGTGCGCCGGCAGGTCGAGGGGTGGTCTGTGCGCTACCGCAACGCGCGCACCGACGACGTCCCCGACTACGAGGACGTGATGGCGTGGCTGGCCGAGCACCAGCCCGAGGACGTCGCGACCTGCGTGATCCACAACGACTACAAGCTCGACAACCTCGTCCTGTCCACCGATGACGTCACCCGCGTGGTCGGGGTCCTCGACTGGGAGATGGCCACCCTCGGCGACCCGCTGATGGACCTGGCGGGCTCGATGGCCTACTGGGTCGACGCGGGTGACGACGACGGCTGGCAGATGATGCGCCGGGTGCCCACCCACCTGCCCGGGATGCTGACGCGCGACGAGTTCGTGGCGCGCTACTGCGAGCGGATGGGACTGTCCGTCACGCCCGAGCAGTGGCGCTTCTACGAGGTCTTCGGCCTGTTCCGGCTGGCCGTGATCGCCCAGCAGATCTACTACCGCTACGTCGCCGGGCAGACCACCAACGAGGTCTACGGGCTCTTCGGCGAGGCCGTCCGGATGGTCGGCACGCGCGTCGACGGGATGATCGCGCAGTGATCGTCGAGGAGGGCGGGCAGTGAGCCAGGTCCTGCTGGTCCGGCACGGCCAGGCGTCCTGGGGGGCCGACGACTACGACGTCCTCTCCGGGCGCGGGGTCGAGCAGTCCGCGGTCCTCGGCGCCGCCCTGGCGGCCCGGGGGGTCGAGCCCACCGTCCTGGTCGCCGGCGCGATGCGGCGCCACCACGAGACCGCGACCGCGGCGGTCGAGGCGGCCGGCTGGACGACCGAGGTGGCCACCGACGAGGGGTGGAACGAGTTCGACCACCTCCAGGTCCTCGCCCGTCACCCGGCGCCGGAGGGGGTCGACGTGATGTCGAGCCCGGGTCTCTTCCAGGGCTGGTTCGCCGAGGCCACCGGTCGCTGGACCGGCGGCGCGCACGACGGCGACTACGCCGAGCCCTTCGCCGCCTTCACCACCCGCGTCGAGGCCGCGCTGGCCCGGGCGGCGGCCTCGGTGGCCGACGGCGGCACCGCGGTCGTCTTCACCAGCGGCGGCCCGATGGGCTGGGCGGCCGCCTCGGCGCTCGGCGGCGACGCCGCGCTGTGGCTGCGCCTCAACGCGGTGACCGTCAACACCGGCGTCACCAAGCTCGTCAGTGGCAGCCGCGGCATCACCCTGCTGACCGTCAACGAGCACTCCCACCTCGCCCCCGACGCCGTCACCTACCGATAGGAACCCCATGTCGACCATCCTCATCACCGGCGCCTCGTCGGGCCTCGGCGCCGAGATGGCCCGCCAGTTCGCCGCCCTGGGACACGACCTGGCGCTGTGCGCGCGGCGTACGGACCGGCTCGAGACGCTGCGCGAGGAGATCGCCGCCACCCACCCCGGCGTACGCGTCGAGGTCCGGGCGCTCGACGTCACCGACCACGACGCCGTCTTCCGCGTCTTCGGCGAGTTCCGCGACGCCTTCGGCACCCTCGACCGGGTGGTCGTCAACGCGGGTCTCGGCAAGGGCCAGCCCCTGGGCACCGGACGCTTCGACGCCAACCGGGAGACCGCGACGACCAACGTGCTCGGGGCGCTCGCGCAGACCGAGGCCGCCGCCGAGATCTTCCGCGCCCAGGACTCCGGCCACCTGGTGATGATCTCCTCCATCTCCGCGATGCGCGGGATGCCGGGCAACATCACGACGTACGCCGCGTCGAAGGCGGCCGTGGCCCACCTCGCCGAGGGCTTCCGCGCCGACGTCATGGGAACCCCGATCAAGGTGACGGTGCTCTATCCCGGCTACATCGTCTCGGAGATGTCGGCCACCTCGAAGGCCACGCCGATGGTCGCCTCGACCGAGCGCGGCGTGCGGTCGATGGTCGCGGCCATCGAGAAGGAGAAGGCGTCCGCGCGGGTTCCCGGCTGGCCCTGGGAGCCGGTGGGGTTCGCACTCAAGCACCTCCCGCTCCCCCTCGCGCGGCGACTGATGGGCTGACCGGCCGGGGTCGACCCAGCCGCGGGGGCTCGTCAGGCCCGCGCCGCCGCCCGTCCCGACGACGTCAGTCGCCACTCGCCGTCCTCGCGCTCGACCAGGCCCATCCGTTCGAACTCGAGCAGCCACCCCTCCATCGGCCACCGGCCCCAGCGGCGCCGGAAGAGCGCTCCGTTGTGCAGGATGTCGGCGAGGTGCTGCACAGGCGGGGACGAGGTGGGGTGGTGCTGGTGGTAGGCGCGCGCCCCGCCGAGCCACCCCATCGTGAGGCCGGCGGAGGTGGCCGAGGCGGCGAAGTCGGTGTCCTCGGCGCCGTAGCCGACGTAGCTCTCGCAGAAGCCGCCCGTACGCCGCCAGCCGTCGGCGTGCACCGCGAAGGACAGCGACCAGAAGAGATCGGGGTCGCCCCCGAGCATCCGCTCGCCGGGTGCCGGCGCGGGCCGCGAGGGGTGCGGGCGGTCCAGGGCGTCGAGCCCGTCGAGGGGGTAGCCGAGCTCCCCGGGGGGCGGCAGGTAGGTGACCGGCCCGGACCACAGCACGTCGCGACGATCGCGG
>NZ_JBFUMD010000488.1:0-2914 GCF_054049555.1 Nocardioides sp. P5_C9_2 | reverse complement strand
CCTCGGGGGTCACCTCCTGGCCGATGCCGTCGCCGGGGATGACGGCAAGGGTGACGGTGCCCGAGGCGGTCTCGTCGTCGGACCCGGACGGCGTGCTGGTGTCGGTGCTCATGGCGGCGAATCTAGTTGTCCTCGGGCGTGCGCCCGCCGTTGTCTCGCAGGTCAAGCGAGGCCTGGACCGCGGCCGTGATGGCCTCCTGGCTGCGCGGGTTGTCCGGGTGGTGGCTGGCTGGTCCCCAGTCGGGGTACATGTCGTACATGGCTGTCTCCGTGAGTCGTGGGTCGTGGGTCGTCGGGGGCGGGTGGTGCGGCCCGACGCCCCGGGCGGGGCGGCGACGACTCGTGGATCGCACGAGGACGGGGAAACCAGCGGACTGCGGATCGCGCGAGATGGGGCTGGAAGCGGGACCGCCGCGGGGCGTCAGGGCCTGGAACTTGATCCCGAGGCCACTGCAACGCCGAACACCGCGGCGAGGTGGCCTCGGTCAGGCCCCGCCGCGGCAGTCGATGAGTACGAGCTGGCTCCGCATGGTGAGACCGACGGTACGCCGCCGCCCGGTCCGGCGCACCCGGGTGACGGGAATCGTTCACGATGCGAGACGGGGGCCCGGTCGTGGAAGACTCGGCCACCTCATGAGTGCCCCACCCGAGCTGCCCGACATCGTGTCCCGCGCCTTCGCCGTGTCCCGCAAGGCCGGCTACGTGTCCTTCTGCCGCAACGAGACCGGCCGGCTGCTGGCGACCCTGGCCGCCACCCGGGGCGGCACGATGGCCGAGTTCGGCACCGGTTGCGGGGTCGGCACCGCGTGGCTGCGCAGCGGCGTACGCAACGGCGCCCACATCCTCACCGCCGAGCGCGACCCCCGGCTGGCCACCGCGGCGGCCGAGATCTTCCGCGAGGACGACCACGTCGAGGTGCTCGAGGCCGACTGGTCCCTGCTGCACGAGCGCGGGCCCTACTCCCTGGTGTTCCTCGACAGCGGCGAGCCGGACGCGGTGCGCGTCGACGCGGTCGTCGACCTGCTGGAGCCTGGCGGCATCGTCGTGCTCGACGACTTCACGCCGTGCGAGATGTGGCCACCGATCACCTACGGCCGGGTGGACACCCTGCGCGAGGAGTGGCTCACCGACGAGCGCTTCACCGCCGTCGAGGTGATGATCGCGCCCGACGCCTCGGCGCTGATCGCCACGCGCCGCTGACCAGTACCGGCTGGCGCGACCGGTCCTGCCCCGGCTGGTTGGATGGCGGCATGGGGGAACTCCTGAGCGTGCGCGGGCTGACCCGGGTCTTCGGGGAGCGGGTCGTGCTCGACCGGATCGACCTCGACGTCGGCGAGGGCGAGGTGGTCGGCGTCGTCGGGCCCAACGGCAGCGGGAAGTCCACCCTGCTGCGGTGCATCGTCGGCACCGACGAGCCGGACGCCGGCACGATCACCCTCGACGGCGGCGTGCTCGACGAGCGACGCGCCGACGTCCGCCGCGACCTGGCCGTCGTCATGGACGACATCGACTTCTTCCCCGACCTGAGCGTCGTCGAGCACCTGGACCTGATGGCGCGAGCCCACGGCCAGCACGACGCCGAGGACCTGGTCGACGTCGTGCTCGACGAGGTGGGCCTGATGGACGTGTCKGGACAGCTGCCGTCCACGCTGTCCTCGGGACAGCGCCGTCGGCTGGCCCTGGCGTCGGTGCTGGTGCGCCCGCGACGGCTGGTGGTGCTGGACGAGCCGGAGCAGCGCCTCGACGTGGCGGGCGTCGCCTGGCTCGCCACCCGCCTCCTCGAGGAGAAGGCCGCCGGCCGGGGCGTCCTGCTGGTCAGCCACGACCCCGAGCTGGTCGCCCGCGCCTGCGACCGCGTCGTACGCCTCGGCGACTCCCCGCACGCGACCGGGGACCCCGGTGCCGGCTGAGACGGCGTCGCCACCCACCGCGCGCGAGGTGCGCGCCCAGGTGCGGGAGTGGCGCCGGGGGCGGGCCGAGCTGCACGTGTGGGAGGTCCTGGGTGATGCCTACGTCGCCCTGTTCACCGTGGTGATGGTCGGCTCGATGGCCGGCAGCGTGGTGGTCAACCTGCGCCGGCTGGCCGACAGCACCTGCGTGGGCACCTGCGCACAGGTGCGCGAGGTCGCGCCGTGGCTGGCGGGCCTCGGGCTGGTCGTGCTCACCCTGGCCGGCGCACGGCTGCTCGGCCCGGTCTTCAGCCCGCCCGCCATGAACGGCTGGGTGGTGAGCAGCCCGGTGGACCGTGGGGACCTGCTCCGGCCGGCGCTCGGGCGTGCGGTCGCCGTGGCGGCGGTCGTCTCGGCGACGGGCCTGCTGGCCCCCGCCGTCCTGGGTGGGCTCGGGGTCGGCGTCGCCGTCCTCTACGTCACGGCGGGCGTCGCCTCCTGCGCCGCGGCCGTCGCGTGGGCGACGCGTTCGCAGGTCCGCGAGGACGGCGTGGCCCGGGCGACGACGTGGATCCTGGCGGGGACGACGTGGCTGYTCCTCGGCCTGACCGCCACGGGGCGTCTGGCCCTGCCCGCCGCCCCGCCGTGGACCGCCGTGGCCGCAGTGGCCCTCGTGGCGACCGTCGCCGGGACCGCCGGGGTCGCGCGGGTCGCGCACGCGCTGCCGACCGTGTCCCGTCGGGTGCTGGCGCGCACCGAGCACCTCTCCCCCAGCCTGTCCGGCGCCCTGTCCTCGCTCGACCTCGGGCTCATGTACGACGTCCTGCTCGCCCGCCGCTGGGGCAAGGGAGCCCACGTCACGACGCACCGCGGCGGGCCGAGCGGCTGGTGGGCGCTCGTGCACCGCGACGCCCGACGGGTCCTCCGGGCCCCGCAGCCGTGGCTGGTGCTGGCCGGCATGGCCCTCGTGCCGTACGCCGCGGCCGCGGCGGGCACGGGCCGCGCGACCGCCCTGGTGGTCACCC
>NZ_JBFUMD010000487.1:0-2915 GCF_054049555.1 Nocardioides sp. P5_C9_2 | reverse complement strand
GGTCGACCCCACGCGCGCCTACGAGGGCGTCTGGAACCGGGGCGCCAGCTATCTCTACCTCGAGCTCGACGGTCCGAGGGACGCACCGGTCGTCGAGGCGCCCGCGCCCGACGTGATCGTGGTGCGCGCCGACCCCTGCTGGCTCGCGGAGAGCGACCTCGACGTGGGGTACGTGGTCACGACCACCGCCGTGACCAGCCGCTGCCTCACCCGGACCAACGAGTTCGGGTGGTACGGCGGACAGCAGCTCGTCTACCGGCTCGACGCCGCCCCGGCCCGGCGCACGCGCGGCTGACCCGGGCCCGGGTCAGGCGCCGGCGCGCACGACCGTGTTGACCGCGGTCACGATGCGCTCGAGGTCGCCCTCGGTCAGGCTCGGGTGCACGGGCAGCGAGATGACCTCCGCGGCGGCACGCGCGGTCTCCGGCAGCTCGAGGTCGGGCGCGACGTCGCGCAGCGACTCCAGCTGGTGGTTGGGGATCGGGTAGTAGACGCCGCAGCCGACCTGGTGCTCCTCGCGCAGGGAGGTGACCACCCGGTCCCGCTCCCCGCCGGCGACGCGGATCGTGTACTGGTGGTAGACGTGGGTCGCGGCGTCCGCGACCGGCGGCACGACGACACCCTCGAGGTGCGCGTCGAGGAAGGCCGCGTTGGCGCGCCGGGTCTCGGTCCAGGCGCCGACCTTGGTCAGCTGGACGCGGCCGATGGCGGCGTGGATGTCGGTCATCCGGGCGTTGAAGCCGACGACCTCGTTGGCGTACTGCCGCTCCATGCCCTGGTTGCGCAGGAGCCGGACGTTGCGGGCGATCTCGTCGGAGACGCAGGAGACCATGCCCCCCTCACCCGACGTCATGTTCTTGGTGGGGTAGAGGCTGAACATCGCGAAGTCGCCGAAGGTGCCGACCTGCGTCCCCTTCCACGTGGCGAGGTGGGCCTGGGCGGCGTCCTCGAAGACCCGGACGCCGGTCTCGGCGGCCAGTGCGGCGTAGGCGTCCATGTCGGCGGGGTGGCCGTAGAGGTGGACGGGCATCACGGCCGCCGTCCGGTCGGTGATGGCGGCGCGGACGCTGTCCATGTCGAGGCAGAAGTGGTCGGGCTCGATGTCGGCGAAGACCGGGGTGGCACCGGTGAGGGCCACCGAGTTGGCGGTCGCGGCGAACGTGAACGACGGCACGATCACCTCGTCGCCCGGACCGATCCCCGCGGCCAGCAGCCCCAGGTGCAGGCCCGACGTCCCGGAGTTGACCGCCACGCACTGGCGTCCACCGGTCACCTGCTCGGCGAACTCCTGCTCGAAGGTCGCGACCTCGGGACCCTGCGCGATCATCCCGGAGCGCATCACGCGGTCGACCGCCGCCCGCTCCTCGTCGCCGACGATCGGCTTGGCCGGGGGGATGAAGTCGGTGGGCATGCGGGAACCTCTCGGGTGGGCGCGCCGGCGGCGCGCGGGAGCAGACGGGTCAGGACGTCGTCCGCGCCCGCCAGGCGGCGATCGCGGAGCTGAGCTGGGGGGGCAGGTCGGCGTCGCCGGCGGCGGAGCCGTCCAGCAGCGCGGCCTCGAGGGCGGGGTGCGCCGACGTGGGCACGCCGAGCCGGTCGAGGCGGTGGGTGTTGAGCCGCCGGGGTCGGGCGGGGACGCCCATGCTGACGACGTACGGCGGCAGGTCGACCGTGACGGCGGACTGCATGCCGATCATGGCGCCGGCCGGGACGGTACGGCGCTGGTGGACCACCGTCCCGAGTCCGATGTTGGCACCGTCCTCGACGGTGACGTGACCGGCGACGACCGCGTGCCCGGAGACCGTCACCTCGTCGCCGACGAGCGCGTCGTGGTTGAGGTGCACGTGTCCCATGAGGTAGCCGTCGTCGCCCACCGTGGTGACGGTCGCCCAGCCGGCGTTGACGGCGACGAACTCCTTGAGCACGTTGCGCGAGCCGATGACGACGCCGAACCGGTCGTCGTGGTCCTCCCAGCTCGCGCTCAGCTCGTGGCCGCGCACCTCCGGGCCGCCGCCGACGGAGACGTGGGCGGCGAGGAAGTTGTCGTCGCCGAGGACGACCGGCCCCTGCAGCACGCAGTAGGGCCCGATCACGTTGCCCCGACCGAGCTCGACCTGGGGACCCAGGACGGCGGTGGGGTGGATGCGGTTGGTCATCGGCCCCTCAGCGGCGCACGTCGCCCGACGCGAGCACGTCGCGCAGCTGGGCGGCGACCCAGTCGAGGTCGTCCTCGACGAGGTTCGCGTGCATGGGCAGGGCGAACTGGGTGCGGAACAGCCGCGCCGAGACCGGGCAGTCCGAGGACGTGCCGTAGACCGGCTGCACGTGGCTGGCGTAGGTGCCGAAGTTGCTGCCGACGCCGCGCTCGCGCAGGGCCATCACCACCTTGTCGCGGTCGACGTCGTCACCCGCGGTCACGAGGTAGGACTGCCACGGGTGGGTGCGGTCGTGGAGCACGACGGGCAGGGAGATGCCCTCGGTGCCGGCCAGGCGCTCGGCGTACCCGTCGGCCGCCGCGCTGCGGGCGGTGACGAGGTCGGGGAGCCGGCCGAGCTGGACCCGCATGATGGCCGCCTGGACGTCGGACATCCGGTAGTTGTAGCCGACCTCGGCGAAGGACGGGACGGCGAGCGTGGCCGCGCCCTCGCGGGACACGGCCGGGGCGATGCCGTAGGTGTGGAGCTTGCGGGCACGGTCCATCAGCGCGTCGTCGCTGCCGACGAGGGCACCGCCCTCGCCGCTGGTGATGCCCTTGCGGCCGTGGAAGCTGAAGGTCGCCAGGTCGGCCAGGCTGCCGGCGGGGCGACCCTTGTAGAACGCGCCGGCCGAGCAGGCGGCGTCCTCCATCAGCCACAGCGAGTGCTTGTCGGTGATCGCCCGCAGCTCGTCGTAGTCGGCGGGCTGGCCGACCAGGT
>NZ_JBFUMD010000486.1:0-2921 GCF_054049555.1 Nocardioides sp. P5_C9_2 | reverse complement strand
TCCACCGCCCTCGTGGTGACCGCCCTCGTGCTGGCGCCCGGCGAGTGGCTGCTGGCGCGGGGCGACGGGGTCGGCGGCGCGCTCGCGCGGGTCGTGGCCGCCGCCGGKCAGTTTGCCGGCGGCGGCCTGGTGTGGTCGTTGCTGCTCGCGTCCCTGGTGCCACCGGCCCTGTGGTGGGCGGTCCGGAGCACTCGGCGTACCGGGTGAGCTCAGGCGCTGACGAGCTCGTCGCGCGGAGCGTCCTCGCGCCACGCCCGACCGGTACGACGGGCGTGGTAGGCCTCGAGGTCGAGGATGCCCTCGCGCTTGGCCACGATCGTCGGGACCAGCGCCTGACCGGCCACGTTGGTGGCGGTGCGACCCATGTCGAGGATCGGGTCGATCGCCAGCAGCAGGCCCACGCCCTCGAGCGGGAGGCCCAGGGTGGAGAGGGTCAGCGTCAGCATCACGGTGGCGCCGGTGACCCCGGCGGTGGCGGCCGAGCCGATCACCGAGACGAAGGCGATCAGGACGTAGTCGGTGATCGACAGGTCGAGGCCGAAGAACTGCGCCACGAAGATCGCCGAGATCGCCGGGTAGATCGAGGCGCAGCCGTCCATCTTGGTCGTCGCGCCGAGCGGCACGGCGAAGGACGCGTAGGCCCGCGGGACGCCGAGGTTGCGCTCGGTCACCGACTGGGTGAGCGGCATGGTGCCGACCGACGAGCGGGACACGAACGCCAGCGAGATCGCGGGCCACGCACCGGAGAAGAACTGCTTGACCGACAGGCCGTTGAGGCGCAGCAGGACCGGGTAGACGCCGACGAGGACCAGCGCGAGGCCGAGGTAGATCGCGACGGTGAAGGTGCCGAGCGAGCCGAGGGCGTCCCAGCCGTAGGTGGCGACCGCCTTGCCGAGAAGGCCGACGGTGGCGATCGGGGCGAGCAGGATGACCCACCACAGCACCTTCTGGACCACGCTCAGCGCGGAGCGCACGACGCCCAGGAACGGGTCGGCGTCCGCGCCGACCTTGAGGGTCGCGATGCCCACCGCGATGGCCACGACGAGGATCTGCAGCACGTTGAAGGACAGGCCGATCGACCCGTCGTCGCCCGCGGCGGCCTCGAGGCCGAGCATGTTGGCGGGGACGAGGCCGGTCAGGAAGTCCAGCCAGGACCCGGTCGTGGACGGGGCGGACGCCGCGTCCGCCGAGACGCTGGCGTGGTCACCCGGCTGCAGCACCAGACCGAGCGCCATGCCGATGGCCACGGCGATGAGAGCGGTGATGGCGAACCAGGCGAGCGTCTTCCACGCCAGCCGGGCGGCGCCGGTCACGTCGCGCAGGTTGGCGATGGACGCCACGATCGCCAGGAAGACCAGCGGCGGGACGATCGTGCGCAGCAGCGTGACGAAGACGCCGCCGACGGTGGTGAGGGTCTCGGTCAGCCAGTTGGGGTCGGCCACGCCGGCGGCGTCGACCGAGTCGGGGCCCATGGCGCGGGCGACGAGGCCGAGGACGACACCCAGCGCGAGCCCGATCAGGACCTGGACGCCGAAGGACGGGAGACGGAGACGGCGGGTGGGCCGCTCCGCCTCCGTGACTGAAGTATTCATACTGAGAAGATCACCTTTCGGAACGGCACACGATGGTCACGGGTGCCGGGGGACGCAGGAGGGTCAGTCGACGGCGCGGGAGGGGCGACACAGCGCGCTCCCGGTGCGCACGAGGTCGACGGCACGACGCTGCGTCAGCAGGTCACCCACCGTGGTGGGGTTGGTCGTGGGGGCTCGCACGTCAGCCACAACCGGACCGGCACCGCGCGGATTCCGTGGTTCCCGTCACAGGGAGGTCGGGGCCTGCCTAGGGTGCGCGGCATGACTTCTCGTCTCGGCCTGTGCCTGGTCGCCCTCGTGGTCCCCGTCGTCCTCCTCGCGCCCGCGGCTGCGCACGCGGAGAAGGTCGAGACGACCGATCCCGCCGGGGACGTCGTGCGGCTCGGGCCGACTGAGCAGGGCGGGGACGACCTCGACAACCTCCTGCCTGCCCCCGAGAACCTGACCGCAGACGTCGTCCGCACCGTCGTCGACCACGCTGACGCACGCCTCCGGGTGCGCCTCGACCTCCGCGAGCTCGGCCGGTCGAAGGTCTACTTCGCAATGCTGCAGGTGCGCACCCCCACGGGCACCTTCGAGGTGACGACGGACGACCTGGGCCGCCGGCCGAAGGCCGAGATGACGCGCCGCAGCCGCGCCGTCGAGTGCCCGCGTCTGCGCGCCGTCGCCGACCGGGCCGCCGCCCGGGCGGTCATCACGATCCCGACGTCCTGCCTCGGGGCACCTCGGTGGGTCCAGGTCGGCGCCGGCGTCGCGTCCCTCGAGACCGCGACCGCTGCCGACGGGGCAGAGGAGGTGCAGGTGTTCGCCGACGACGCCCACCGTGCCGGGACGATCAGGGACGAGAACCTGAGCAAGGGCCCCAAGGTCCGCCGCGGCTGATCCCTCACCGCGCGAGGAGCACGACCACCTCGTAGTGCGTCGTCTGCGGGAACATGTCGAGCACCCGCGCCTCGACCGGGCGCAGCGAGGGCATCAGCGCCAGGTCCCGGGCCAGCGACTCGGCGTTGCACGACGAGTAGACGACGTACGACGCCTCGCCGGCCTCGAGCCAGCGCGCGAGGTCCTCGCCGATCCCGCGCCGCGGCGGGTTGACCACGACGAGGTCGGGCGCGCCCGGCTGGGCCAGCGCCCACGCCGTGGCGTCCCCCGGGACGAAGGCCACCCCGTCGGGTGCGGTCGCCTGCGCGGCGGCCACCGCCTCGGCCGACACCTCCACGCCGACGACCGTGCGACCCGGCCCGGCGACGGCGAGGGCGAAGCCCCCCACGCCGCAGTAGAGGTCCCACGCCGTGCGGACGTCGGGCAGGCCGGCGACCCAGTCGCGGG
>NZ_JBFUMD010000485.1:0-2925 GCF_054049555.1 Nocardioides sp. P5_C9_2 | reverse complement strand
AGCCCGGGTAGCGCAGCAGGTAGGTGAGGTTGGAGGCGCCACCGGAGAACTGGCGGACCGCGGGAGTGCCGTCGAGGCCGGTGGCGTCGGCGGCGTGGGTGCGCAGCCAGGCCGCGACGGACCCGACGTCGAAGGCATCCTCGTCGCGGACCTGCCGTGCGCCGGCGACCTCGCTCACGCGTCGGCCTCCTCGAGCTTGGCGGCCTGCGCACGCATGACCTGGTCGTAGGCCGGACGGTCGGCCCACTTCAGGAAGTAGGCCTGCCGGGCGGGCTCGTCGGGCACGATGACGTCGTCGCCGGCGTCCATCCCGGCCAGGACCGCCGCGGCGATGTGCCCGGCGGTGATCGGGGAGCGCTCGACGAGACCCCGGACGATCTCCCCGAGGGCGGTGTCGCTGCCCTGCATCGAGCTCATCAGGTTGGTCCGGAAGTACGACGGGCACACGGCGCTCGCGCGGATCCCGAAGCCGGCCAGCTCGTGGCCGCACGTCTCGGTGAAGGCGACCACGGCGGCCTTGGTCGCGTTGTAGGAGCCCATTCCCGCCGGGTGCACGAGACCCGCCAGCGAGGCCACGTTGACCAGGTGCCCGGACCCCTGCGCCTTGAGCATCGGGGTGAAGGCCTGCACGCCGCGGACGACACCGAAGAGGTTGACCTCGGTGATCTGTCGCCACTCCTCGATCGTGCAGCGGTCGATCCGGCCACCGCCGGCCACGCCGGCGTTGTTGACCAGCACGTCGAGGCCGCCCCAGCGCTGCTCGACGGCCTCGACGGCCGCCGCCCAGTCGTCCCCGGAGGTGATGTCGAGGACCAGGTCGACCCCCTCCACCGACTCGCGGTCGGTGGCGAGCACCTCGTCGCCGCGCTCCCGGAAGGCGGCCACCAGGGCGGCGCCGAGGCCGGACGCGGCCCCGGTGACCAGGACCCGACGGCTCATCGGTACTTGCCCAGCTCGATCTTGGCCACCACGTTCCGGTGGACCTCGTCGGGCCCGTCGGCCAGGCGCAGCGTGCGCGCCCCGACGTACGCCGCCGCGAGCGGGAAGTCGTCGGTCATGCCGGCGCCGCCGTGGATCTGGATGGCCATGTCGATGACGTCGAGCGCCATCCGCGGCACCTCGACCTTGATCTCGCTGACCGCGGAGAGGGCCTCCGCGGACATCCCCTGGTCGAGCAGCCAGGCGGCGTGCAGGACCAGCATCCGGGAGCGGTTGATGGCGATCCGCGCCTCGGCGATGCGCTCGCGGTTGCCGCCGAGGCCGGCCAGCGGCTTGCCGAAGGCGATGCGCGAGGAGGCGCGTCGGCAGGCGAGCTCCAGGGCCTTCTCCGCCAGCCCGATCGCGCGCATGCAGTGGTGGACGCGGCCCGGCCCCAGACGGCCCTGGGCGATCTCGAAGGCGCGTCCCTCACCGAGCAGGATGTTGCCGAGCGGCACGCGGACGTCGTCGAAGCTGACGTCTCCGTGGCCGAGCGGCTCGTCGTAGTAGCCCATGGTGGTGAGCATCCGCTCGACCTTCACGCCGGGGGCGTCGCGGGGCACGAGGACCATCGTGTGGCGTGAGTGGCGGTCGGCGTCGGGGTTGGTGAGCCCCATGAAGACCAGGACCTTGCAGTCGGGGTTGCCCACGCCGGTGGAGAACCACTTGCGTCCGTTGATCACGACCTCGTCGCCGTCGACCACCGCGGTGGCCGCCATCGTGGTCGCGTCCGAGGAGGCGACGTCCGGCTCGGTCATGCAGAACGCGCTGCGGATCTCGCCCCGCAGCAGCGGCTCGAGCCACGTCGCGCGCTGCTCGTCGGTGCCGTAGCGCAGCAGCACCTCCATGTTGCCGGTGTCGGGGGCGTTGCAGTTGAAGACGAGCGGGGCGAGGAACGAGCCGCCCATGGCCTCGGCCAGCGGGGCGTAGTCGACGTTGCTCAGCCCCTGCCCACCGTCGGTGCCGAAGTCGGTGGCGTAGCGCCCCGCGTGCTCGATCGGCAGGAAGAGGTTCCACAGGCCCTGCGCGCGGGCCTTCGCCTGGAGCTCGGCGATCCGCGGGTCCGGGGCCCAGTGGTCGCCGCCGCTCTCCCGGCGCTCGGTGACGCCTGCGTGCACGTCGGCCTCGATCGGCTCGACCTCGGCGGCGATGAAGTCGCGCACGCGCGTGCGGAGGTCGGCGGCCCGGGGGGAGAGGGAGAAGTCCATGGGTTGACCCTACGCACACTGTTGAGCAATGCTCAATAGCGTGTCCGATCCCGTACGTCGCCGGCTCAGCGCCGACGACCGGCGCCGCCAGCTGGTGGGCATCGGGCTCTCGCAGATCATCGACACCCCGATCCAGGACCTGTCGATGGACCAGGTCGCCGCGGAGGCGGGCATCTCGCGCGGCCTGCTGTTCCACTACTTCCCCACGAAGACCGACTTCTACCTTGCGTGCATCGCCGCGGCGGGACGCCGGATCCTGCGCAACACCGCGCCGTCGGAGGCCGACGAGGGGCCGGTCCAGGTGCGCACGATGATCACCGCGATGGTGGAGCAGATCGACCGGCGTCGGGCGTTCTACCTGACGTTGGTGCACGGCAGCGGGGTCGCCGACCCGCGGCTGGCCGAGGTGCACGAGAGCGTGCGCTCGGTCTCCACCGACCGGGTGGTGGCCGCGCTCGACCTCGACCCCGGGCTGCGCGAGGTCGTGCACGCCTGGTGGGCCTACGTCGAGGACCGGGCGCTCACCTGGAGCGCGAGCGGGCCCGGGGCGCGGTCGCACACCCTGGAGACCCTGGTCGCCCACTGCGAGCGCGCCCTGACGGCGCTGTGCGCCGAGGGCGCCTGACGGTGCTGTGCGCCGAGGGCGCCTGACGGCCTCAGTGGCGGTGCTTGTTCTTGGAGACGGCCTTCGTCGTGACGGTGAACCTCTGGTCGTCGTCGCGAGCCACCCCGGCGCAGG
>NZ_JBFUMD010000484.1:0-2930 GCF_054049555.1 Nocardioides sp. P5_C9_2 | reverse complement strand
CCTGCGTGCCGTGGCGATGCTGGGCCTGGTCGTGGCCCTGGGAGCCTTCCTCACCGGACGGTCGTCGACGGCCGTCCGGACCCGGGAGGTCCTCAGCCACGGGATCGGCGGGGTGCGCGACAGTGCCGAGGCGCACGGGGTCCAGACCGGGGCGTTCGGCCTCTGGACCGGCGAGCACAAGCGGGTCCTGCGGGCCGTGGTCGTGCTGCTGGGTGGCCTCACCCTCCTCTTCTGGTCACAGCCCACCGCTGGGGTCGTGATCGGGACGGCCATCGCCGTGGTCGTGGGCGTCGGCCTCGTGGAGCTGATCAGTCGCCCCGCCCCCGCCCCCGACGCGGACGCACGGACCGGGGCTCCGGTCGCCTGACCTCAGGCGGTGCGCCCGTCGCCGAGCCGCTCGGCCGTGGCGCCGCGACCGTGAGGGTCGGCGAGGAGCCCGAGCTCCCAGGCGCGGCGTACCGCGTCGTTGCGTCGGTCCGCTCCCAGCTTGCGAAGCAGGTTGCGCACGTGCGTGCGCACCGTGTTGACGGAGATGAACATCGCGGCACCGATCTCGGCAGTGGTGGCGAGGTCGTTGAGGTAGCCCAGGACCTCGAGCTCCTTGCTGGTCAGCGGCTCCACGACGAGGGGCCGGGAGACGCCGCGCGACTCGAGGGCGGGCAGCCGCCGGCGCACCTCGGGCGCACCAGCTCGCCCGGCGGGGCGTTCGGTCGTCGGGACCTCAACGCCCGGGCGACCCACGGGATCGCTGGTCGTCAGCCACGGGTGGGCGACCTGGAGCTCGTCGTGGGTGCGCAGGAGCTGCCGGACGGCCGGGGGAGCCTCCGTGAAGGGCCGACGGATCTGGTGGGGGGAAGCCAGTCCCAGGGCCTGGCTGAGCAGGGAGACGGCCGACGTCTTGTCGCCCGTCCGCAGCCAGAAGCCGGCGTCGTCGATGGCCAGGCTGATCTGCAGCTCGAGCGGTGGATCGCCGTGCCACTGCGCCGCCTCCAGGGAGATGCGGCCCTCCTGTTCCTCCGGACCCGCACCACCCTCGGCGGCCGCGTGGACGGCCGCGGTGAGGTCGATGTAGTCCGCGACCCAGGCTGGGGCTCGACGCCGGCCCAGGGTTGCTCGCGCCGAGTCCAGCGTCGCGCGCGATCCGGCGAACTCGCCGTTGGCGTGCATCAGGCGGGCCCGGACGACGTCCAGCAGGCTGTCGACCCCGCGGTCGAGGTGTGTCCGGTGCTGGTCGGCCTCCGCGACCTGCTGACGGGCCGCGCGCATGTAGGACCGCTCGGTCAGCAGCCACGCGCGGGCCACCGCGGCGCTGCCCGCCCAGGGTCGGTCCGCCTGGCCGTGGACGTCCGCCACGCGCTCGTCCAGCTGCTCCAGGAGGACCGACGCCTCGCCGGCGTCGCCGAGGATGACGGCGAGCAGTGCGCCCTGCGTGAGGGCGGTGAGAGCGAGCTCGCCGGACCGGTGCTCGGCCGCCTCGGCGGCGTCGAGTGACGCCGCCTTCGCCTGGTACAGGTTTCCGCTCCACAGGTGGAGTCCGGACCTGAGCAGCGCCAGCTGGCTGCGCAGCTCCGCGCGCAGGTCCGGCTCGGACGGCAGGAGCGTGGTGAGGTGCCGCTCCGCGACCCGCAGCGCCTCGACCCCGTGCTCGGTGTCGCACTCGGCCGCCGCGAGGGCGGCCTCGAGCAGCTCCACCGAGAAGGCGTCGGCCGACGTCGCGGACCCGTCGCACGACAGCTGGGTGCGACTGTCCGCCAGGGCCGCCCTGGCCCCGGCCACCTCGCCTGCCCGCAGGGCAAGGGCGGACCGCACGATCGCCGCCTGGGCGCCCGGCGTCCCCGCCGGCATGGTCTCGAAGAGGGACGCCACCGACGTGTCCAGGCGGGCGTCGATCATCTGGCCGACAGCCAGGTTCTCGACGAGGTACGCCGCGGCGTCGCTCCACAGCCCCGCCGCTGCGGCGTGCACGGTGGACTCRTGCAGGTTGCCGCAGTGGGCCCACCACCGCGCGGCGAGGGCGTGCAGTCCGGTGACCAGGTCGGGTCGCTCGGCGCTCAGCTGGGCGCGCAGGAACTCGCGGAACAACGGTTGGTACTCATACGTGGTCGGGGTCCCCTGGACAGGGCCGATGAAGGCGTTCGAGGCGGCCAGAAGACCCATCGCCCCACGCCCGTCCACCTGGCCGCTGAGGGCCTCGAACAGCCCGATCGGCAGCTCGTCGGGGACGCTGGTGCGCAACATGAGCTCACGGAGGTCCGGCGGCTGGGCGTCCAGGACCTCCCGGGCCAGGTAGTCGCTCACGGCCGGCTCGGCACCGGTGAGCCGGGCCAGGGTCGCGTCCAGGTCAGGGGAGCCGCGGAGCCGGCTCGCGGCGTACGCGACGCCGGCGACCCACCCGCGGGTCCTGTCGAGGAGGGCGGTCAGCTGGACATCGGTGAGCGCGACGCCCTCCCCGAGGAGGAGCTCGGCCGCCTCCGTGCGGCGCAGGCGCAGGTCATCGCCCCGGATCTCCGCGAGTCCCCCCGCGAGACGGTAGCGGTGGAGCGGGAGCCGGGGCTCGGAGCGGGTCACCAGGACTACCCGGACGCTGTCCCACGCCTCCTCCACGTACTGGTCGAGCTCGGCGTGCAGGGCAGGGTCCGCGACCTCGTCGTCCACCACCAGCACCACGGGCCCCCTCCGGGCCGCCACGGTGCGGGTGAGGTCGCCCAGGTGCTGGATGTCGGGGACGGGACCCGATCGGAGCTTGTCGCGGGCGCCACCTCCCTCGGCCAGCAGCCATGTGGTCACGCCGGCCCAGAACGCGGCGCTCCCGTCGGGGTTCCGGCGGGTCGACACCCGGAGCAGGGGGCCGGGCACCCGCCCCGTCGCGAGCCAGCTGGAGAGCAGGACGGTCTTGCCCGCGCCGGCGGGAGCGCTCACCAGCGTCAGGG
>NZ_JBFUMD010000483.1:0-2931 GCF_054049555.1 Nocardioides sp. P5_C9_2 | reverse complement strand
CCGTCGTGGTACAGCGCGTTGTCGACGATCACACCCATCAGGTTAGTGCCATTAGGGTCACCGGCATGGCAACCGTGATCCTCGTTCGACACGGCCGCACCACCGCCAACGCCACGGGCGTGCTGGCGGGTCGGCTGGCCGGTGTCCGGCTCGACGAACGCGGCACCGAGCAGGCCGCGACGACGGCCGACCGGCTCGCCCCGGTGCGGCTGGCGGCCGCCGTCTCCAGCCCCCTGGAGCGCTGCAAGCAGACGACCAGGGCCATCCTCGCGGCCCAGTCCGGGGACCTGTCGGTCACCACCGAGCGCCGGCTCAGCGAGTGCGACTACGGCGAGTGGCAGGGCCGCGCGCTCAAGGACCTGGCCAAGGAGCCGCTCTGGAAGGTCGTGCAGTCGCAGCCGTCGGCCGCCACCTTCCCGGGCGGGGAGTCGATGCGGGCGATGCAGGACCGTGCCGTCGAGGCCGTCCGCCGCCACGACCGGTTGGTCGAGGAGGAGCACGGTCCCGGGGCGGTGTGGCTGGCGGTGAGCCACGGCGACGTCATCAAGGCGATCCTGGCCGATGCCCTCGGCACCCACCTCGACCTCTTCCAGCGGATCCAGGTCGACCCGGCGTCGGTGTCGATCGTGCGCTACACCGAGTCGCGTCCCTACGTCCTGGGCACCAACACGTCCGCGGGCGATCTGTCCTGGCTGACCCCGCCGCCGAGGTCCCGGGCCGCCAGGCGCCGTCGTACGGCGGACGCGGCGGTCGGGGGCGGAGCCGGACCCGAGCCGTCCCCGGCGGGGTCCTAGGGTGAGTGACATGCCACTCGTCCACGCCTTCGACCCGCCCGAGCGCTTCGTCGCCGGCACCGTCGGCGAGCCCGGTCACCGGACCTTCTTCCTGCAGGCCCGCGACGGCGCCCGCGTCACCAGCGTCGCCCTCGAGAAGCAGCAGGTCGAAGCCCTGGCCGAGCGCGTCGATGAGCTGCTCGACGAGGTGATGCAGGCCGCCGGCGGTGGGGCCCTCGTCCCCGCCGTGGCGCCCTTCGACCTCGTCGACAACGAGCCCCTGGAGCAGCCGATCGAGGAGGAGTTCCGCGCGGGCACGATGACCCTGTCGTGGGACTCCTCGACGGAGCGGATCGTCATCGAGGTCTTCCCGTTCACCGAGGCCGCGGTCGTCTCCCCGGAGCAGGTCGACGAGGACCTCGAGGAGCCGGAGCCGGACGAGATCTTCCTCGTCCGCCTGACCGCGGGCGCGGCGCGGGCCTTCGTCGGTCGGGCCCGCACGGTCCTCGGGGCGGGTCGTCCCGACTGCCCGTTCTGCGGCAACCCGGTCGACCCCGACGGACACCTGTGCGTGCGCGCCAACGGCTTCAAGCGTCGAGACCCGCAGGCCTGACCGCGTCGTGACCGAGCCGAGCGGGGTCGACGTGCTGGCCGGGGAGATCACGCTCCACGGCCGGGTCATGCCCGCCTCCAACGCCACGTTCGTGGGTGAGATCGGCGGCGTGCGGTGCGTCTACAAGCCGATCCGTGGCGAGCGGCCGCTGTGGGACTTCCCGGACGGCACCCTCGCGGACCGCGAGGTGGCGTCGTACGTCGTGTCGGAGGCGTTCGGCTGGGACATCGTGCCGCTGACGATCCTGCGGGAGGGGCCGCACGGTCCCGGCATGGTCCAGCTGTGGCGCGAGCCGGACCCCGCGCAGGACGCCGTGGACCTGGTGCCCGGGGGGCGGGTGCCGGCGGGCTTCCGCCACGTCTTCGACGGCCTCGACGAGTCCGACCGTTCCATCTCGCTGGTCCACGAGGACTCCGACGCCCTCCGGCGGATGGCGGTCTTCGACGTCGTCGTCAACAACGCCGACCGCAAGGGCGGGCACGTGCTCGCGATGCCCGACGGCCACCGCTTCGGTGTCGACCACGGCGTGACCTTCCACGTCGAGCACAAGCTGCGCACCGTCCTGTGGGGCTGGGCGGGCGAGCCGCTCACCGAGGAAGAGCTCGCCGGCGTGGAGAAGGTGCTCGACGCGCTCCGCGGCGACCTGGGGGAGCGGCTCGAGGGCATGCTCGCGGTCACCGAGGTCGAGGCCACGCGGCGACGCGCCCAGCGCCTGCTGCGGACCGGCGTGCTGCCCGATCCCCAGGGGTCGTGGCCGGTCATCCCCTGGCCGCCCTTCTAGGTCTCACGTGTGCCGCGCCGGATAGGCTGCCCGGCATGCGCAGCTGGTCCTCTCCCGACGTCCCGACCCTCCCCGTCAGGGGCCCCGTGGTGCGCGTGCACGACACCGCGACGGGGTCGCTCGTCGAGACCCGCCCCGAGGGTCCGGCCCGCCTCTACGTCTGCGGGATCACGCCGTACGACGCCACCCACATCGGCCACGCCGCGACGTACGTCGCCTTCGACCTCCTCAACCGGGCGTGGCGCACCGCCGGCCACGAGGTCACCTACGTCCAGAACGTCACCGACGTCGACGACCCGCTGCTCGAGCGGGCCACGAAGGTCGACGTGGACTGGGTCGAGCTCGCGGAGCGCGAGACCGAGCTGTTCCGCCACGACATGGAGGCCCTGCGGGTCCTGGCCCCGGCGCAGTACATCGGCGCCGTCGAGTCGATCCCCCTGGTCATCGACCTGGTCCAGCGGCTGCAGGAGGTCGGCGCGGTCTACCAGGTCGAGACCGACCTCTACTTCTCGGTGACGGCCGACCCGGCCTTCGGCGACGTGTCCGGCTGGGACCGCGAGACCATGCTCCGCGTGTTCCCCGACCGGGGCGGCGACCCGGACCGCCCGGGCAAGAAGGACCCGCTCGACTGCATCGTGTGGCGCGGCGAGCGTGAGGGCGAGCCCTCCTGGGAGAGCCCCTTCGGTCCCGGTCGACCCGGATGGCACATCGAGTGCTCCGCGATCGCGCTCGAGCACCTCGGCGCGGCCTTCGACGTGCAGGGC
>NZ_JBFUMD010000482.1:0-2950 GCF_054049555.1 Nocardioides sp. P5_C9_2 | reverse complement strand
GTCCAGGCCAAGGGGTGGATCTCGCGTCACCAGAGCACCGTCGGAGGCGTGATCACGATCCTCGTCGGCGTGTTCGTCATCGTCCTCGGCCTGAAGACCTGACGACCTGAGCCGAAGACCTGAGTGACGCACCATCGGCGGCGCTACTGTGACGTCATGCCTCCGCAGGCCGACCTGGTTCGCTCCGCAGGGAGTCCTGGCGCTGCCACCACGACGGTGCCACGCTCGACCGTCGTGCTGCTCGGCATCCTCGGTGTCGTCGCCGCGGGCGTCGGCATCAGGGCGGCCGCCGGGATCGTGGCGCCGTCGATGCTTGCCCTCGTGCTCACCATCGCGGTGCTGCCGATCGGTCGGTGGGCGCGCAGGCGCGGCTGGCCGACCTGGTTGGCGACGGTGACCGCCCTGGCCGCGGCGTACCTGATCCTGCTGGTGATGGCGGTCGGCACCGTCGCGTGCCTGATCAAGTTCGCCGACCTGCTCCCGTCCTACGCCTCGAAGACCGACGACCTCACCCACCGCGCTGAGKATGCCCTCGCGCAGCTCGGCCTGAGCACGGGCGCGACCGGTGACGCGCTGTCGAAGCTGGACCCCACGAAGCTCGCCGACGTACTGGTCAGCCTGATCTCGGGGATCCTCGGAGCCCTCGGCTTCCTGTTCTTCCTGGTGACCCTGTTGTTCTTCTTCGTCGCCGCCGTCCCGGGCTTCGCGCCGCGGGTGGCGGCCCTGCAGCGCGCCAAGCCTGAGCTGGCGGCCTCCATGGGCAGGTTCCTGAGGGGTTCCCAGACCTACCTGCTGATGACCGCACTCTTCGGCGCCGTCGTCGGAGTGCTCGATGCCGGTGCACTGTGGTTGCTGGGCGTCCCGCTCCCGTTGGTCTGGGGATTCTTCTCGTTCCTCACGAACTTCATCCCCAACATCGGCTTCATCATCGGCATCATTCCGCCCGCCACCTTGGCGCTGCTCGACGACGGGTGGGAGGGGCTGCTGGGGGTGGTGGTGGTCTACAGCGTCCTCAACGTCACGATCCAGACGTTCATCCAGCCTCGGATCGTCGGCAACTCGGTCGGGCTCAGCGCCGAGATCACGTTCATGTCGCTGGTCGTGTGGACGTTCCTGCTCGGCGCGCTCGGCGCGCTCCTGGCCGTGCCGATGACGCTGCTCGTGCGGGCGATCTTCATCGACGCCGACAGCCGGGCCTCATGGGTGGCCCCGCTGATCGACGCACGCGTCGAGGAGCCACTGGCACCACCGCAAACGACGACCCCGGGGAGCAGCACGCCGAAGGAGGACGACCCTTCTGCAGGTGGCGTCGCGATCGCCGATAACTGACATTATGTCAATTAGCCCCGATCCCGGGATCACACCGTTGTCGTTCCGCTCACCGCCACCTCAGCCCTACCGGCGCCGCCCGATCCTCGTGGAGGACACCCCGACATGAGCCCCACCCCCCATGCCGACCCAGGCTCCACACCCGTTGCCTCGGTGGCGGGCAAGCACTCGCACGACGTGATCCCGCTGCGCGAGGCGACCAGGGCGTGGTTCGCGATCTCGCTCCAGACCTTCGGCGGCCCCGCCGGACAGATCGCCGTCATGCAACGCACCCTGGTCGACGAGAAGCGCTGGATCGGCCAACAACGGTTCCTGTTCGCCCTCTCCTACTGCACCCTGCTCCCCGGCCCCGAGGCCCAGCAGCTGGCCACCTACGTGGGATGGCTCCTCAACGGCGTCAGGGGCGCCCTGATCGCCGGGATCCTGTTCATCCTCCCCGGCGTCGTCGCCCTGCTCGTGCTCTCCGGTGTCTACGTCGCCTTCGGGGACACCACCCTGGTCGAGTCCCTGTTCCTGGGCCTGGCGCCTGCCGTGATCGCGATCGTCCTCCAAGCCGTCATCCGCGTCGCCAGAAGGGGCCTCGGACACCCCGCGCTCATCGGCCTGGCCGTCGCCTCGTTCGTAGCCCTCACGTTCTTCGCCGTCCCCTTCCCCGTCGTCGTCGGGTTCGCAGCAATGATCGGGTGGGGCCTCGGCAGGGTCATCCCGGACCTCACCAAGCCCAGGAAGACTGCCGGCGACGACGGTCCGGCACCACTGATCAGCGACGACGCCCTCCACACCGAACGTCCGTCGGGCCGGCGGGCCACCGTCATCCTCGTCGTCGGGCTGGTCCTGTGGTTCACCCCGGTCGTGGTCGCCGCACTGGTGTTCGGGCGGTCCAGCATCTTCGTCGACCAGGGCGTCTTCTTCTCCGGCGCGGCCGTGGTCACCTTCGGCGGCGCCTACGCGGTCCTGGCCTACGTCGCCCAGCAGGCCGTCAACGTCTACGGCTGGCTCGCCCCCGGCGAGATGGTCCGGGGCCTCGCCCTCGCCGAGACCACCCCCGGCCCACTCATCATGGTGGTGCAGTTCGTGGCCTTCGTCGGCGCCTTCCGCGCCCCGGGCGACCTGAACCCCTGGGCCGCCGCTCTCCTCGCCGCACTGCTGGTCACCTGGGTCACCTTCGTGCCCTGCTTCCTGTTCATCCTCCTCGGAGCCCCCTACGTCGAACGACTTCGCGGCAACCGCACGCTCGCGACCGCTCTGACCGGCATCACGGCCGCGGTCGTCGGCGTCATCGCCAGCCTCGCCGTCTTCTTCGCCCTGCACACGCTCTTCGACGACACCACCCGAGTCACCGCCGGGCCGCTCGACTTCGAGGTCCCGGTGCCCGGCTCCATCCAGTGGGCGGCCGTTGCCATCACCATCCTGGGCTGCGTGCTCATGTTCTGGCGCGACTGGTCCGTCCTGCGCACGCTCGGCATCTGTGCGCTGGCGGGAATCGCCGTAGGCCTCGGCCAAGCCGTCGTCTGACTCACCGGTGACATCCCCCGCACCGGGCAGGGTCACCCTTTTCGGGCGACCCGCAGGGACGAGCCGACGGGTTGACTTCGTCGTATGGGGTCGAGCAGCAAGAGGT
>NZ_JBFUMD010000481.1:0-2968 GCF_054049555.1 Nocardioides sp. P5_C9_2 | reverse complement strand
GCGTACGCGAGGTAGCTGTCGGCGGCCACGCCGTACATCGCGTGCAGCCGGGCCGGGTTGAGGAGCGGGGAGCCGTTGATCCCGCCGTCGATGAGCCGCAGCACCTGGGTGTGGTCGCTGATGTGGGCGAAGGCGTCCCGGTCGGAGGTGATGATGACGCAGCTCCAGTCGTGGGTGGTCGCCCACGTGGCCCCCGAGGCGTTGACGTCGTCGGCCTCGAGCCCCTCCGGGGTGAGGGTGGCCAGGCCGAGGGCGTCGAGCAGGGCGCCCGCGCGCTCGAGCTGGTCGACGAGCTCGGGGTCCTTCTCGGCCCGCCCGGCCTTGTAGGCGGGGTAGAGGTCGCGGCGCACCGACGCCGTGCGGTCGTCCAGCCCGAAGATCACCGCGTCGGGCGCGAACCGGTCGATCGCCTCCAGGATCTGGCGCAGCATGCCGTGCAGCGCCCACACCGGTCGGCCGGCCCGGTCGGTGATCCGGGTGTGCGCCCGCGCGTGGTGGTTGCGGTGGAGCAGCGACGGGGCGTCCACGACCAGCAGCAGTCGGCGCGCGGGGGGCTCGGGTGGGGGCATGGCCGCCCCAGCCTGCCACCTGGGGGCGCGCGGACACCGCGGTGCCCTGTGTCCCGTGTCCCTGTGTGAGGTTGCCCCGCACGTGGTACGACGGACGAGCCGCCAGGCGCTAGCCTTGGGGGTGGGCCTGGGTCGGCCCGAGGGGGTCGAATGACCGGGTCCGCTGGAGACGACGACGAGCCGCCTCTCGATGAGCTGCTGTCGAAGTTCGTCGCGCGCGCCCAGGACGTCATGGCGGCACAGAGCCGGTTGCGCGGGCTCCTGCAGGCCAACCGGCTGGTGATCGGTGAGCTGTCCCAGGCGACCGTGCTCGAGCGCATCGTGCAGGCGGCCTGCGAGCTGGTGAGTGCGCCGTACGGGGCGATCGGGGTCATCGACCCCGGCGGCCGCGGCCTCGAGGAGTTCATCCACGTCGGGATCGACGAGGACGGGGCACACCGCATCGGGCACCTGCCGGAGGGGAAGGGGCTGCTCGGGGCGCTCATCGACGACCCACGTCCCATTCGGCTGCGGAGCCTCGCCGAGGACGTCCGCTCGGTGGGCTTCCCGGAGTCCCACCCGCCGATGCGCGGCTTCCTCGGCGTTCCGATCCGGGTCCGCGACGAGGTCTTCGGCAACCTCTACCTCGCCTCGTTGTCGGAGGGTGACTTCAGCGCCGAGGACGAGGAGCTGGTGTCGGCGCTGGCCGCGACGGCCGGCGTGGCCATCGAGAACGCCCGCCTCTACGAGGAGGCCAACCACCGTCAGGAGTGGCTGGAGGCGTCGACCGACATGACCCGGCGGGTGTTGACGCTCTCGAGCGAGGAGGCCCTGCTGGGAGTCGCGACGAAGGTCGCGGAGCTCGCCCGCGCCGACGTGGTGGCGGTGGCCGTGCCCGAACCCGGACCGGACCCGACCGAGCTGCGGGTGGAGGTGGCGGCCGGGCAGGGGGCCGCCGAGGTGACGGGCTTCCGGTACCCGCTGTCGGGCACCATCAGCGAGCGGGTGCTCGCCACCGGAGTCTCGGAGGTCTTCGAGGACGTCGGCAGCCTGCGTCCGCCGTCGCCAGCGCTCATGGTGGCGGAGGTGGTGGCGCTGGGCCCGGTGATGATCATCCCGCTGGCCGGCACCCATGCGGTGCGCGGTGTGCTCGTGGTCGGTCGGGTCCCGGGAGGGCGTGCCTTCCACACCGCGGAGCTCGACATGGCGACCAACTTCGCCTACCACGCCTCGGTGGCCCTCGAGCTGGCCGACGCCCGCCGCGAGGCCCAGCGGATGGCCRTCCTCGAGGACCGGGCGCGCATCGCGCGCGACCTCCACGACCACGTGATCCAGCAGCTGTTCGCCGCGGGCATGACCCTGCAGGCCTCGCTGCCCACGATGGGCCCGGCGTCCCGGTCGATCGACCGGGTGGTCGACATCATCGACGACGCGATACGCCAGATCCGGGCCTCCATCTTCCAGCTCCGCCCACGCACCATCATCGGGGGTGCCGGCCTGCGCGCGACCGTCCTCGACGTCGTCGCGGAGGCGTCGCCCTCGCTCGGGTGGGAGACCACCGCGCTCTTCGCGGGGCCGGTGGACTCCGTGAGTGACGACGGACTCATCGACGACGTCGCGGCAGTGGTCCGCGAGTCGCTGAGCAACGTGGCCCGCCACGCCCACGCCGACCGCGCACACGTGCTGATCTCGATCCTCGGTCCGATGCTGGAGGTGGTCGTCGAGGACGACGGTGTCGGCATCGCCGACCTGGGCCGGATGAGTGGTCTGGACAACCTGCGGCATCGCGCCGAGCGGCGCGAAGGCACCCTGGAGGTGACGCAGGGGGACGGCGGCGGGACCCGTCTGACCTGGCGAGCTCCGTACGCCTCGACCGTCGAGCTGCCGGCGGCCGAGCTCGACGAGTGAGGGGTAGGACCAAGGTCCCTCCGACCCGGGACCCTTGACCCTGAACCCAGTCCGCCGTCCGGGAGATCCTCGAACCGAGGGAGATCTCGATCGGCCGGGCACCGGGTGCCACGCCGGCGGGAGGGAGCCCTCTGGCCCGACGAGTCGGCCACCGCATACCCGTGCTGCCCCAGGGGGGTCGCCGCACGGTCCCGACCCCCCTGCTCACGCAGCAGGGGGTCGGGTGCGGGCCGACCTCGGGCCACTCCCGCGTCGGGGCTCCGACCCCATGGCCGTACCCCATCGGTGGGAGGTTCGTCCGGTGGGAACGGCTCGGCCCCGGAGCGGGACCTAGGTTTCCGGGATGCGAGGACGTCGACTGGTCGCCACCGTGGCGGCCGGGTCGGTGCTGGTGGCCGTCCTCGCGGCACGCGACTCCCGCACCGCGACGGCTGGTGACGCGCACGTCGACGGCTACCCGCAACGCATCGGCTTCGAGCGACCGTCGCCCTCCCTGCCCGAGCGGCCGGGGC
>NZ_JBFUMD010000480.1:0-2972 GCF_054049555.1 Nocardioides sp. P5_C9_2 | reverse complement strand
GTCGTACGACGCCTACCGCTCGGGTCGCCTCGACACCCGGCCGGGCACCACCGCGGCAGCGACCGCGCGCCGGACGTTCCGCGTCACCTCCGACAACGGCTATCTCTCGGTGACCCGGGACGAGGACGGTGGCCTGCTGGGCGTCGACGTCGACGCCGAGTGGCTCTCCGGGGCCCGGTCGGAGTATCTCGAAGCAGCGATCATGCAGTCCGCCACCGGCGACCAGGACGGGAAGTGACATGGGGATCAAGGAGGATCGCGACGCCCTGATGCAGGCGGCCGCCGGCTGGGAGGGCATCGCCACCGAGTTCGTCGGCGCGCGGCTCGACGTCATGCGGGGGCGTGGGCGCGGCTCGGAGTTCGGGGCGCTGGCCACCGCCGCCGGGATCGACAAGGCCCACGACACCTTCATCGACTCGGTGTTCGATGCCCTGCTGACCGGTCAGCAGACGATGTTCGACATCGCCGCCGCGCTCCAGGCGACAGCCCAGGACTTCGGCGCCACCGACCAGGACGTCGCCGACACCTTCCACAACCCCGACGGGACGCCGCGATGACCGACTACGCCCACCACCCGGACTTCCGCATCGACGTCGAGGAGAAGATGACGGAGTTCGCGGACAAGCTCAACGAGGGCCTCGAGTGGGTCAGCTCCCAGTGGGAGAAATGCATCATGGACAGCAACTGGGCGTGGATCAGCCCGGGACTCAAGGCGGCGTACGAGGCGGCCAAGAACAGCTGCGAGAACAAGATGGAGGAGCTGGTCCACGAGTTCGAGACCAAGGCCAAGGAGATCTGGGACGAGGTCGACAACGTCACCGGCGACCCGTTCGAGCTGATGGCGATGAACCAGTCCTACGTCAACGCCGCCGGCGCGCTGCGCGACGAGAAGACGGTGATGGAGCGGCTGCGCTCCAGCGTCGGCGCCCGCTGGGAGGGCGAGGCCTACGAGGCCTACTCGAACATGATCGGCGAGCAGATCAGCGCCATCTCCGGCATCGACTCCGGCATCGTGCAGGCCGCCACGGCGTGCGCCGAGGGCGCCAAGCAGATCAACGACATCTGGAACGACATCGTCACCGCCATCCTCGACTACGCCGGCTCCATCGTCGACGCGATCAAGGAGGGCACCGACGCGGGCCAGTGGGTCACCCTGGACACCGGTCCGGCCATCAAGGTGATCCTCGACGCCGTCCTCGCGGTGGCCAGGCTCGCCGCGCAGCTGGAGACCTACTGGGCCGAGAACGCGACGGTGAAGACCAGCATGTGGCGCGTCCTCAACTCCGGCCTCGACGGCCTGGACGCCAACAACGACTGGCCGCGCATCAAGTACTACACCGACTCCATGGACGACAAGGGCGGTTGGGGACCGAAGTGACCCCGGCCCCTCCCGTGCGTCAGACCCGGTGCAGCCTCCGGGCGGCCTCGGCGATCGACCCGCTCATCGAGGGGTAGACCGTGAACGCCTGCGCGAGCTGGTCGGCCGTCAGGGACTCGGCCACGGCGATCGAGACCGGGTGGATCAGCTCGGAGGCCCGCGGGCCCACGACCACGCCTCCAACGATGATGCCGGTGCCGGGACGGATGAAGAGCTTGACGAAGCCGTCGCGCACGCCCTGCATCTTGGCGCGGGCGTTGCCGGCCAGAGGCAGGGTCACCACCTCGGCCTGGATCTCGCCCTCCTCGACCGACTTCTGCGACCAGCCGACCGTGGCGATCTCCGGTGACGTGAAGACGTTGGAGGAGACCTTCTTGAGGTCCAGCGGCGAGACCGCGTCGCCCAGGAAGTGCCACATGGCGATCCGGCCCTGCATGGCCGCCACGGAGGCGAGCATGAGGATGCCGGTGCAGTCGCCCGCGGCGTACACGCCCCGCGCGGAGGTGCGCGAGACGCGATCCACGGTGATGAAGCCCGCGGCATCGGTGGCGACACCCGCGTCCTCGAGCCCGAGGTCCGCGGTGTTGGGGACCGAGCCCAGCGCCAGGATGCAGTGCGAGCCGGTGACGGTGCGCCCGTCGGTGAGGGTGACGGTGACGGTGTCGCCGTCGCGGGTCACCGACTGCATGCGGGACTGCCCGAGCACCTCCATGCCACGGCGGGTGGCCACCTCCTCCAGGACCGCGGAGGCGTCGGCGTCCTCGCCGGGCAGCACCCGGTCGCGGGAGCTGACCAGGGTGACCGGGATCCCGAGGGCGAGGTAGGCGCTGGCGAACTCGGCGCCGGTGACGCCGGAGCCCACGACGATGAGCTTCTCCGGCACCTCGTCGAGGTCGTAGACCTGCTCCCAGGTGAGGATCCGCTCGCCGTCGGGCTGCGCGGACTCGAGCGTGCGGGGAGCCGCCCCGGTGGCGAGGAGGATCGCATCGGCCTCGAGCGCCTCCTCGGAGCCGTCGGGCAGGGTCGCCACCACGGTCATCCGGGGGGCCAGGCGACCGCGACCACGCACGACGCGGACACCGTCACGGTCCAGGCGGGCCGCGATGTCGGCCGACTGGTCGGCCGCCAGCTGCTTGACGCGCGCGTTGACCTTGCCCAGGTCGACCCGGATGGTGGTCGCCGCGTCGCCCTCCTGGTCGGCGAAGTCGATGCCCAGCTCCGCCGACTCCGACACCTCGGTCATCAGCTCCGCGGTGGCGATGAGGGTCTTGGAGGGCACGCAGTCGGTGAGGACCGCGGAACCGCCCACTCCGTCGGTGTCGACGATGGTGACCTCGGCGCCGAGCTGGGCGGCCACGTGGGCCGCCTCGTAGCCGCCGGGGCCGCCGCCGACGATGACGACGCGGTCCGCCATCAGAGGTTGATCATGTGGCCGGCGATGCCGTGCACGGCTTCCTTGACGGCCTCGGTCAGCGTCGGGTGAGCGAACACGTTGCGCGCCACCTCGTCGGCGGTGAGGTCCCACTGCTGGGCCAGGGTCAGGACCGGCAGCAGCTCGGTGACGCCGGGGCCGATGATGTGGGCGCCGAGGATC
>NZ_JBFUMD010000479.1:0-2972 GCF_054049555.1 Nocardioides sp. P5_C9_2 | reverse complement strand
TTCCAGAACTACGCGCTCTACCCGCACATGAGCGTGGCCGACAACATGGGCTTCGCGCTCAAGGTCGCGCGCGTTGGCAAGCAGGAGCGCGACCAGCGGGTCCGGGAGGCTGCCCGGATCCTCGACCTCGAGGACTACCTCGACCGCAAGCCCAAGGCCCTCTCCGGTGGACAGCGCCAACGCGTCGCGATGGGCCGCGCGATCGTCCGCCAGCCCGAGGTCTTCCTCATGGACGAGCCGCTCTCCAACCTCGACGCCAAGCTCCGGGTCTCGRCGCGCACCCAGATCGCCGCGCTCCAGCAGCGGCTCGGGGTCACCACCGTCTACGTCACCCACGACCAGGTCGAGGCGATGACGATGGGCGACCGGGTGGCGGTGCTCAAGGACGGCCTGCTCCAGCAGGTCGACACCCCGCTGGCGCTCTACGACCGGCCGGCCAACCTCTTCGTCGCCGGCTTCATCGGCTCGCCCGCGATGAACCTGCTTCCCGCCGCGCTCTCCGACGGCGACGCCTGGGTCGGCGACCTGCGGATCCCGCTCGCCCGCGACGTCGCCGCGCGGGCCACGGGAGACGTGACGCTCGGGGTCCGGCCGCACGCGTGGCGCCTGGGATCTCCCTCCGAGCAGGGCTTCGCCGTGACCGTCACGGTCGTGGAGGAGCTCGGCTCCGACGCCTTCCTGTACGCCGTCCCCGACGACCCGTCGCTGTCCGGCGTGATCAGCCAGGCCGTCGTACGCCTCGAGGGGCGGCCGGACCTGGCCAAGGGTGAGCGGGTCACCCTCGTCGTCGACCCGCTCGCCGTGCACGTCTTCGACACGGCCTCGGGCGAGCGGCTCTCGGCCTGAGCCCGTCAGCGGAAGGCCAGCGCCCCGTCGTCGATCGGCCCGCGCCGGATCATCCGCATGTCGTGGAAGTAGTTCTGCTTGAGCTTCCACGGCTCGACGTCACCCTGCTTGGGCAGCTGGTCGATGGCGCGCAGCACGTAGCCCGCGGCGAAGTCCATGAACGGCTGCTCGGTGATCGACGGGTCCGGGACCGGCACGGCCGAGCGGAGCCCGCGCGAGTCGAGGAAGGACAGCAGCCGGCAGACGTACTCCCCCACCAGGTCGGCCTTGAGCGTCCACGACGCGTTGGTGTAGCCGATCGTGTAGGCGAAGTTGGGGATCCCGCTCAGCATCAGCGCCTTGTAGGCCATCGTCCCGGGGAGCTCGACGCGCCGGCCGTCGACGTCGAAGGTCATCCCGCCGAAGGCCTTGAGCTGCAACCCGGTCGCGGTGACCACGATGTCGGCCTCGAGCTCGCGCCCGGACGCCAGCCGGATCCCGGTGGGCGTGAAGGTGGAGATCGTGTCGGTGACGACCTCGGCGTCGCCGCGCTTGATCACGCGGAACAGGTCGCCGTCGGGCACCAGGCACAGCCGCTGGTCCCACGGGTCGTACGACGGCTTGAAGTGCGTGTCGACGTCGTACCCGGCCGGCAGCAGCTTGGTGTTGGCCTTGCGGATCACGCCGCGCATCAACGCCGGGCGACGTCGGCTGAGCTGGAAGAGGCCGGTCGAGACGCCGACGTTCTTCCACCGCGTCGCGGCGTACGCCGCCTTCTCCGGCAGCACCGACCGCAGCCGCTGGGCCACCTTGTCCTTCGCGGGCAGGGAGAGGACGTACGTCGGGGAGCGCTGCAGCATGGTCACGTGGCCGGCCCCCGACTCGGCCAGCGCCGGGACGAGGGTGACCGCGGTGGCGCCGGAGCCGATGACCACGATCCGCTTCCCGGCGTAGTCGAGGTCCTCGGGCCAGTGCTGCGGGTGGATCACCTGCCCGGCGAACGACTCCTCACCGGCGAACGTCGGCCGGTGGCCCTGCTCGTAGTCGTAGTAGCCGGTGGTCGCCCACAGGAAGTGGCACGTGATCTCGCTGGTCTCGCCGTCGGGGTGCTCGACGGCGACCGTCCAGGTCGCGGTGTCGCTGTCCCACGACGCCGCGCGGGCGTCGTACCCGTAGMGGATGTGCTCGTCGATGCCGTACTCCCGGGCGGTCTCGCGCACGTAGGCGAGGATCGACGGCCCGTCGGCGAGGGCCTTGTCGCCGCGCCACGGCTTGAAGCGGTAGCCGAGGGTGAACATGTCGGAGTCCGAGCGGATGCCCGGGTAGCGGAACAGGTCCCACGTGCCGCCGCTGGCCGCGCGCCGCTCCAGCACGGCGTACGACCGCCCCGGGTGCTCGCGGGTGAGCTGGGCGGCCGCCCCGATGCCGGACAGGCCGGCTCCGATGATCAGTACGTCGACGTGGTCGCTCATGGCTCTCCTGGGACGGGGCGGGTCGGGCGGGGGGACGCGAGTCAGGGTCGGGCGTGCAGCTGGACGAAGCGGGCGAGGAGGCGCACGGGCTCGGTGACCATCGCCTCGCGGGCAGCCGCCTTGAGGGACTCCTGCTCGTGCGGCTCGTAGTAGCCGTGCGCGCTGTAGGCGTCGATGCGGTCACAGATCGCGACGGCGTCCAGCTCGGGGTGGAACTGGGTGGCGTAGACGTTGCGGCCGATCCGGAACGCGTGCACCGGGCAGGTGTCGGTGGAGGCGAGGAGCACCGCGCTGCCGGGCAACCGGGACACCGCCTCCTTGTGGCCGAGGTAGGCGTCGAACACCTCGGGCAGCACGCCGAAGAGCGGGTCCTCGGCGCCCTCGGCGCTCAGCCGGACGGGCAGCGCGCCGATGGGCTCGCCGTACGTCCGGTCCACGGTGCCGCCGTCCAGGGTGCCGAGCACGCCGATGCCGTAGCAGGCGCCGAGGAAGGGGAAGTCGACCTCGACGGCGCGGATCGCCAGGTCGTCGAGCTCGGCCTCGACGCGGCGCTGCACGGGCGACTTCGCCTCGTCCGGGTCGGACACGTTGAAGGGGCCGCCGCCGAGGATGATCCCGGACCAGTCCTCGAGCTCGACCCAGCCGAGGGGCGCGGCCTCGAGCCGGACGCGGACC
>NZ_JBFUMD010000478.1:0-2973 GCF_054049555.1 Nocardioides sp. P5_C9_2 | reverse complement strand
GCGTGAGGACGTCGTGCTGCTCCCGCACGTCGGCAGCGCCACGGTGCAGACCCGCGAGGCGATGGCGCGGCTGGTCCTGGACAACATCGAGGCGTTCCTGGAGCGCGGCGAGCTCGTCACGCCGGTCGGCTGAGCTCACCGGTTCGTCCCCGGGTCCGGTGCCCGCAGGGCCACGTGCTCCGGGCGCAGGTCCGCCACCGCCGGTGCGCCCAGCAGCGCCATGGTGTGCGCGAGCTCGGCGGTGAGGAAGCCCAGCGCGGTGTCCACGCCGCGGCGCCCGCCCACCATGAGGCCGTAGAGGTACGCGCGCCCGACCATCACCGCGCTCGCGCCCAGGGCGACCGCTGCCGCGACGTCGGAGCCGGTGCGGATGCCGGAGTCGACCATCACCTCCGCGCGGTCGCCGACTGCCGCGACGACGGGGGGGAGCAGTGCGAGCGGCACCGGGGACCGGTCCAGCTGGCGCCCGCCGTGGTTGGAGAGCACCACCGCGTCGGCTCCGGCGTCGACCGCCGTCACCGCGTCCGCCACCGAGAGCACGCCCTTGACCACGACCGGACCCTGCCACCGCTCCTTGAGCCACGCGATGTCCGTGGGGCGCACGGCCTGCTCGCGCAGGGTGTTGGACATCCCCCACCGCGCGTAGTGGGACTCCTCGGGGAACGTCGCGAACCGCAGCGGGTCGGTGGTCAGGATGTCGCTCACCCACCGCGGTCGCCGGGCCATGTCGGCGAGGGTCCGCAGCGTCAGCGCCGGTGGGATGGAGAAGCCGTTGCGGCGGTCCTGCCACTTGGCCCCGGACAGGGCCGTGTCGACGGTCAGCACGAGTGCCTCGTACCCGCTGCGCCGGGCCTGCTCCACGTGCTCGAGGCTGACGTCGCGGTCCTTCATCAGGTAGACCTGGAACCAGTTCCGACCCTCCGGCGCGGCCGCCGCGACGTCCGGGATCGAGGTCGTCGCGTACGTCGAGAGGGTGTACGGCAGCCCGTTGGCCTGCGCCGACGCGGCCACCGCGCACTCCCCGGAGTGGTGCGAGAGCCGGGTGTAGCCGGTGGGCGCCAGCACGATCGGTGCGCTGGCCGGTCGGCCGAGGATCGTGGTCGAGGTGTCCGGCTCGCCGACGGTCCGGAACGTGTCCGCCCGCAGCTCGAGGGCGTCGTACGCCGCCCGGTTGCGGCGCATCGTGCGCTCCGTCTCGGCGCCCGTCTCGATGTAGTCCATGACCGCGCGGGGCACCCGGCGGCGCGCCTCGCGGGCCAGGTCGTCGACGCACACGCAGCGCGCGAGGCGGCGTACCACCGGGTCCCGTGACCACGGCCGGGTGACGAGGAAGGGGGCCACGTCGGACCACCGGGGGATCCGCCTGACGGTCGACATCTCTGGCGACATCTCTGGCGGCACCTCTGACGACATCGTCTGGACAGCCCTCTCACTCATCGGATAAGTTCTCAACTCATCATACAAGTTGGCCCACCGCGAAGGAAACCCGATGTCCGACTCCATCCGCAGCGTCACGCTGTCCCACGTCGTCCTGCCGCTGTCCAACCCCGTCAGCGACGCCAAGGTGCTCACCGGCCGCCAGAAGCCGCTGACCGAGACGGTGCTGCTGTTCGTCGAGCTGACCACCGAGCAGGGCTTCGCGGGCATGGGGTTCAGCTACTCCAAGCGCGCGGGCGGCAAGGCGCAGTACGTCCATCTCAAGGAGGTCATGGACGTCGCGATCGGCCAGGACCCCAGCGACATCGCGAAGATCTACGAGTCGCTGATGTGGGCCGGTGCCTCGGTGGGCCGCTCCGGCGTCGCCACCCAGGCCGTCGCCGCCCTCGACGTCGCGCTCTACGACCTCAAGGCCCGCCGCGCCGGCCTGCCGCTCGCCAAGCTGCTCGGCGCCCACCGCGACTCCTGCCGTGTCTACAACACCTCCGGCGGGTTCCTCCAGGCCTCCGTCGAGGAGATCAAGGAGAAGGCGACCGCGTCGATCGAGTCGGGCATCGGCGGCATCAAGATCAAGGTCGGCCAGCCCGACTGGCGCGAGGACCTGCGTCGCGTGACCGCGCTGCGTGAGCACCTCGGCGACGGGCCGCTGATGGTCGACGCCAACCAGCAGTGGGACCGCGCCCGCGCCCGTCGGATGTGCCGCGAGCTCGAGCAGTTCGACCTGGTCTGGATCGAGGAGCCCCTCGACGCGTGGGACCACGTCGGGCACGCCGACCTCTCGCAGACCTTCGACACCCCCATCGCGACCGGCGAGATGCTCACCTCGGTCGACGAGCACATGGGGCTCGTCGACGCCGGCTACCGCGGCATCGTGCAGCCCGACGCCCCGCGGATCGGCGGGATCACGCCGTTCCTGCGGTTCGCCACCCTCGCCGCGCACCACCGTCTCGACCTCGCCCCGCACTTCGCGATGGAGATCCACCTGCACCTCGCCGCGGCGTACCCCACCACCCCGTGGGTCGAGCACTTCGAGTGGCTCGACCCGCTCTTCGACGAGCGCATCGAGATCAGCGACGGGCAGATCCACGTGCCGCAGCGCCCCGGTCTCGGCTTCACGCTGTCGGAGCAGATGCGCGCCCTGACGAAGGAGACGGTGACCTTCGGGGCATGATGCCGCCCATGAGGACCCGGCCGCAGCACGTCGTCGCGGGGCTGAAGGACAAGATCCTGCGTGGCGAGCTGGCGCCCGGCGCCAAGCTCCCGTCCGAGGCCGAGCTGATCGACGAGTACGCCGTCTCCCGCACCGTCGTGCGGGAGGCGGTGTCCCGCCTCCAGGCGGAGGGCCTGGTCGAGACGTTCCAGGGACGCGGGTCGTTCGTGCTCGCGGTGCCCGAGCCGTCGTCGTTCACGCTCGAGACCTCGGCGATCCGCAGCCACCACGACGTGCTGGCGATGGTCGACTTCCGGATCGGCGTCGAGACCGAGGCCGCCGGGCTGGCCGCGTCGCGAGTCACCCCCGCGGCAGGTGCCGCGATC
>NZ_JBFUMD010000477.1:0-2973 GCF_054049555.1 Nocardioides sp. P5_C9_2 | reverse complement strand
GTGCAATCGCTGCACGCCAGCGTCCGAAATCGGTCGGGCAGGGCGACTTCGAGCCTCAGGCGGTGCCGCGAAGGAGGTCGTGGTGCGACGGGGCAGGGAGGTCGGGCAGGTCGCGCACGCGGGTGAGTCCGAGGTCCAGGTCGCGGCGCGACAGCCCGTGGTCACGGATCACGATGGCGAGGGGCTGGTCGGTGTTCAGGGTCTCGTGGGTGACGCAGGCCTTGAGCAGACGCTGGGTCATGGTCCAGCCGTGCCGGTCCGCGAAGCGGCGAGCCGCAGCCCAGTCGTGTGCGCTCGCGCAGGGTGCGGCACCCTGAACGCGCCGAGCCTCCCGGGCTGCGGAGACGGCCGCGATGAAGGCCGCGCCCTCCTCGTCGTCAGCGATCGCGTGCGCACGTTCGAGGATCCGGCGCATGGTTGCGACTTCGGTGTGGGCGACCAGGTTGTCTGTCCGCTCCTCGGGTGTCCGCTTCTCCGCGCGCCAGGGCAGGCCGCGGTGGACGGCCTGCAGGCGTCGGGTGATGCCGCGCTTGTTCTCCTTCGTCTTCTTGCCCACCTGCAGGGACGTGTCGAACGAGAGCAGGGTGGAGTCGCTGAGGGCCTCGTCGAGCGTCACGGGTCGTCCGCGCTTGACCAGGTGCGCGACGACAGCGCCGAGGAGCTGGATGTCCTTCTCCACGCGCAGCCGCGTCATGGCACCGGCGCGGAGCACCAGCTGCACTGCGTCGTCGGCGATGCGGGCCCAGTTCTCCTCGGTCACGCCGGTGGGTCGGTAGGCCTTGAGGAAGCTGTCCAGCGCCTCAGGTGCGTCGATGGACTCGGAGGTGTTGGAGGCGTCGTGTTCTGTCATGGCGCCGACTGTCCGTAGTCGTTGCCACCCGGCAACCACCGCACTTTGGAGTTGCGCCGCTGCGACGGCGCCTGGAGCGTCGCCGCAACGTGCCACTCGTGGATACCTGGGCGAAGTATCCGTGCGTATCCGGTCTGTGCTGCCCGTCCGGCGGGCGCTCGAGCACGCCCACCGCGGTGCTACCGACGCCACTAGATCCCAACGGCTCGCGGAGGGACGGGTGCGCGTGGTCCGCACAACAGTGGGGCGGGCCAGATCGGCCCACCCCACTGCATGATGTCCGGCCGTCAGGCCGCGAGCGGTGCGCCTCCACCGTTGTGCACCGCGATGGCGTGGCACAGGCTGCAGGTCGCAGCCGTGACCATCGGGTGGTGTTCAGCCGCCATCTCCTCGTCGACCCAGTCGCCGACGTGGTCCTCGTAGACGTCGGGGAACTCGTCGGCCAGGACCTGCTCCACCTCCAACTGAAGGAGGTAGAGCTCAATGTGCTCGTCGAGTCCGTGTGACCGGTACTCGGCGACGAGGTGCGCCACCCGCTTGCGGGTGTACAGCAGGTTCTCCAGGCGTCGGCGGCGCTTGACCTCGGGGAGATCAGTGACGTGTCGACCCGCTCGGCTCAACTTGTTTGTGGACATCCGCCCTCCTGGGCGTTTGGTGCCCGGATCGGCCTGTATGCCGGGCCGTGGCACGGAGCGCCGAAGCGCTCGAAAGAGACCGTCAGCGCTGCCGCCTGTCTCTCAAGTGCAGCCCAGCTCACCGGAGTCCGTGCGGCGATTGCTCAGCGTCCCAACTCTCAGAACCGTCCCGCCTCGCCACGGTGCGCAACCCGCGCACCGACGACAAGACAGGACCCTGCAATGGACCACCCCTTCGACACCCTGACCGCCGACGCTTCCCACGGACGCGACATCATCCTCGGCCTGCGGAACATGGACATCCGCGTCGTCGTCGCTGATGAGGCCACCAAGTTCATGACCTGCGGGTCCAGCTCCTCGCCGGAGCCCGCGCACATCACCGTCGGGGCCAAGTTCCAGCCCAGGGACGAGCTCGGCCAGTTCGTGCCCTACTGGGTGGTTGCTCTCGAGGTCGTCAACGACTTCATCGACATCGAGGAGGACTACGGGTTCGAGGATGGAATCTGACCGCTGGGGTAGGTGCCGACAGTTCTAGTTGTTATCGGCGACGCCGCCCGGCGACCCCCACGTCTAGGACGGATTCGACGCCCGCTCTGCCCGAAGCAACTTCGGCCGTCACATGCCGGACGAGTCCCACTCAGAAGGATCGTCCCTGTCGGACCTCGTCTACCGCTGCGCGCAGCGCCGCGTCCTGAGTCCAGACATCGAGGTCGACCACAGTCAGGTCGAGTTGAAGTCGCAGTCGTCGAAACTCAGTCAAGATGACAAGATCTCCCATCTCCAGATTCTGGCTAGCGAGCGACTCACTGATGCTCTGGTGGTTGCTAGCCGGATTGAGGATCTCCTCGATGAAGTCCTGGCCCCATTCCAGTTCAGTGAACGTCCACGGCGTCACACCTGCGTGCGTTTGAGAAATCACGGACTGGAATCGCTTCGCGCACTCTCGACGGTGGTGGCCGTTGTCGATACGTGAGATGTGCGCACCGGTCTCGATCAGCGTTCCCGCCGGAATCTGAAATGTCACGCCGTTGGACTGCTTCGCGAGGAAAGCCGCCTCGATCTCCTCGACGTGTTCGTGCTCGCCAGGGACGCGAAGCAGTTCGACGAGGATGGAGGTGTCGAGCAGTTCCACTCGGCGCCTCATGACGCGAAGATGTCAGCGATCGATCGAATAGGCTTGTCCGGTTCAGGACGCAGTTTGCCGCGTGTTAGAGCCTGCCCAACCCCGGCTCCGCTTACGAGCTCCACGTACCTCGGATGATCCACGAGACGTCGCAACTGGCTGCGGCCCGACTTGTCTCGCTCGCAGATTACTACTCCTCTGTGATCGGTAGGCTCCATCGCGTCGAGGAGTGCCGGGCTATGGGTAGTCGCAAGCAACGTCACATCGTGGGCGCTGGCTTCATTCCGCAGGAGCTCCAGCACCTGGGCACCCTGACTCGGGAAGAGACCGTTCTCGATTTCCTCGATCACAAGAGTGGTTCGTAC
>NZ_JBFUMD010000476.1:0-2975 GCF_054049555.1 Nocardioides sp. P5_C9_2 | reverse complement strand
GGTCCTCGGTCGTCAAGGTCACGGGCTGGGCGAGCGCTTCCCAGCGGATCGAGGCTTCGAACCCGTCGGCGGAGGCCTCCAGTCCTGCCTTGGTGAGTCTCGCGGCGATCGGTCCGGCCGCAGCGATCTGGGTCGCCACCTCGATCGCGTGGGCGACCACGTCCTCGGCGACACCGGAGACGAGGCCCCATTCGCGCGCTTCAACGGCGTGGACGTCCCGCCCGGTGAAGAGCATCTCCCGGGCGCGTGACTGCCCGATCGCGTCCGGAAGCAGGAAGGTCGCCGCCATCCCCGGGTGGGTGCCGAGGTAGATGAAGGGCGTGCTCAACACGGCCGCCGGGCTCGCGAACCGCACGTCGCACGAGAGTGCCAGGCACAGGCCTGCGCCGACCGCCGGGCCGTTCACGGCCGCTATCACAGGGAACGGCAGCTGTCGGGGGCGAAGCCAGCTCTCGTAGAACGGCAACATCCGATGACGCAATCGGTCGATCGTGGTGTCCGGGTTGCCCTGATCGAGCCAGGAGAGGTCGGCGCCGGCGCAGAAGGATGTACCTGCTCCAGTCACGACCAGGCATCTCACTTCGCTGTCGTCGCACAGCTCGTCGAGGGCGCGGTCCCACTCCCGCGTCAGCTCGACATTCATCGCATTGCGCGTCCCCGGGCGGTTGAGCGTGAGAAGAGCGACGCCGGTGGTCGGCCGCGAGACAAGGATTGCGTCGGTGCTCAACTGCTTCACCACGTGGGCAGAGCCTTCGTCAGCTCGGGTGCGCTCTCCGAGTCGACGACCGCAATGGTCCAGGGCTCACCAGTAGCGTCGTGGACCAGCTCGAGGCCCGGCATCAGGGCGTTGAGTTCCGCCAACACGGTGCGCAGCACGTCGTGGCGCAGCGTGTAGTAGTGGTTGCGCCCGCGCTTGCTGACCTCCACCAGACCGGCCTGGGTGAGGATGCGGATGTGGTACGAGATCGTCGGCCGCGAGATGGACAGGAGGTCGTCGAGGGCAGAACCGGCGAGCTCGGGCGTCTCGGCCATGTGGCGGACGATGGTCCATCGGACCGGGTCGCCGAGTGCTTTGAACGCCTCCGGCGCGGATGAGCGCTCAGGCTCCATGGTTGGTCCTCCATAGTGCGGTCGATGTGTTGAACCCTATCGAACTACAAATGCACCCGGTGCGGCAATGATTTTGCGGAACGAGTGTGACGGCGAAGTTCGATAGATCTAGAACCTAGGCGGCGTTCGGGCAGCCGAAATTTAAGTAACACGTGTCACCAAAGTATTGAGTTCGATGATTCCTTCGCTGTAGTGTCAGCGACGCAGTGGTGTGAGTCACACCTTCTGCGCACCGACTGACACGCACGGATGGAGACGGCAGTGACGATCGCGGCACCGGAGACCACGCTCAAGGTCGGATGGATCGGGCTTGGCAGTCAGGGCGGCCCGATGGCCCGCGTGCTTGCGAACTCCGGCTTCCCCGTCCAGCTGTGGGCGCGCCGCCCCGAGGCCCTCCAGGAGTACGCCGACACGGCCGCCACCAGCGCGGCCACGTCGGCGGACCTCCTGGTCGACAAGGACGTGGTGGTGCTCGTCGTGCGCGACGACGACGACGTGAAGGACGTGCTCCTCGGTCAGTGGCGTCCTGGGGGCGAGGAGTCCGGTGCTGATGCTCCGATCGCCGCGATGAAGCGTGGCTCAGTCATCGTCATCCACTCGACGGTCCACCCGGACACGGTCCGAGAGATCGAGAAGGTCGCAGCGGGCTACGGCGTCGGTGTGGTGGACGCGCCCGTGAGTGGGGGTGGCCACGCGGCGGAGGACAAGTCGCTCCTGGTCATGACCGCCGGCGATCCTGTGGCGGTCGCGAAGGTCAAGCCGATCCTCGAGCAGTACAGCAACCTGATCCCGCACCTCGGTCCCGTGGGGGCTGCGCAGAACGCGAAGATCATCAACAACTTCCTGCTGACGGCCAACATGGGGGTCGCCGAGAGCGCCTTCGCCATCGCAAAGYAGGTCGGAGTGGACCCCACGAGCCTGAAGCTCGTCCTCACCAACGGCTCCGGCCGCAGCTTCGGGGTCAACATGGTCGGTGGCGACGACTGGGATCTCAGCGGATCCGCCGGCACGGCCGGCCCGCTCCTGCAGAAGGACACCCGACTCATGGTCGCGCTCGCCGAAGCGGCGGGGGCCGAGGTGGGTGTCGCACTCGCGGCGGCCGAGTCCGCCCTCCACAACATGGGCCTCGAGCTCTGAGGCTCCGCTTCACGCACGTCGCTCTTCGCATCAACGACATCAACCACCAAACACATGACGAGGAAATGAGGGGGCACCATGGGCCTGCCTGACAACGCACAACTGATCTCCGTCGACGATCACGTGATCGAGCACCCGCGCGTGTGGCTCGACCGCCTGCCCGCGAAGTACAAGGACGTGGCGCCCCGGATCGAGACGCTGCCGGACGGCAACGACGCGTGGATCTACGAGGGCGACGTGCGAGGCAACTTCGCGCTGAATGCCGTTGCCGGCAAGCATCCGCGGGAGTTCGGAATGGACCCGCGCTCCTACGGCGACATGCGCGACGGCTGCCACGACATCAAGAGCCGACTCGCCGACATGGACATCGAGGGCGTACACGCCCAGATGTGCTTCCCGAACATGGGCGGCTTCGCCGGGTCGACGTTCTGGCAGTCGAAGGACAAGGAGCTCGGTTCCGCGTGCATCAGCGCCTACAACGACTTCATCCTCGATGAGTGGTGCGCCTACGACCCAGGTCGTCAGATCCCGCTCGTGATGATCCCGTTCTGGGACGTCGCCGCGTCGGTCAAGGAGATCGAGCGGACGGCCGCCAAGGGCGCGAAGTCGGTCACCTTCCTCGAGGCGCCGCACAAGCTCGGCCTGCCCTCGTTCCACACCGACCATTGGGACCCGATCTTCAAGGCCGCCGAAGAGGCGGACCTCCCGTTGTCGGCGCACTTCGGCTC
>NZ_JBFUMD010000475.1:0-2987 GCF_054049555.1 Nocardioides sp. P5_C9_2 | reverse complement strand
TTCTTCACGCGATCACATCACGTGGCGAACGGATCGCCCTGGATCTCTTCGGTCGTCAGGAAGATCGGAGCATTGAAGGTGTCGTTCGGCTCCAGCACCAGCAGACCCGGACGCGGCCGCGAGGTCTTCACGTCCTTCTTCGCCAGCCATGCCTCCGCGGAGTCGACGTCGGTGATCTTGAACCGCAGGCTGTAGATGAAGTTGCCGTACTGCTCGACGTGCCGTCCGAGGTCCGAGGTCGGCTCGAGCGGCTGAGCGATCTGCAGCAAGCAGTCACCGAGGTGCAGGACGACGTACTTCGCACCCAGATCCTCGTCGATTCCTTCAACCAGCGGGATCGCCTTGAAGGCCTTGACGTAGACCTCGACCGCGGACTCGAGGTCGCGGACACCCAAGGTCACGAACGAGAAGCGTTCGATCGTGAGGGGGTGCTGGGAGGTGACCTTCTCCAGCGACGACCACTCCTCCTTCTCCCGGGGGTCGTTCGGCATCCGGTGCTTGGAGATCTCGACCATCAGCCCGGCTGTGAACTTCGGGCTCGGGTAGAAGTACATCAGGCTCGGGTCATCGAGCTTCTCGACCGCACCGCCACCGGGCTTGCCGATGTAGATTCCGTTCTCGATCATGTGGTTGCCCAGACCGACGATGTCGTCGGCGAAGTAGCCGACGGAGTGCAGGTGCTGCCCGAACCTGGAGTAGAACTTGCCGACCGGAAGGTGCGGGCTGTTCACCTCGCCCTCGTCGCTCAGTGCCGGCGCCATCACCTCGACACACAGGTCGCGCACCATCAGGAGCGACGCGTACCTGTCCTCGATCGGCAGGTAACCGGGCTCATCGACGCCCATGTAGGTGTAGCCGCCGAAGACGTCCTCCCACCACGCCGTCAGCTTTGCGACGTCATCGGTCATGTGGATGACGTGGATCATCTGGCCGATGCCGTACTCACTGGTCTTCTTGACCGGCTTGATCGCCATTTCTTGTTCTCCTCGTTCCTCGAGTTCGGTTCAGACCCGGATCAGCACTGCGCCACCCTGGCCACCACCGGCGCACATGGTCGCCAGGCCCAAGCCACCCCCACGACGCCGCAGCTCGTAGATCAGGGTGTTGAGCATCCGGCCGCCGGACGCCGCGACCGGGTGGCCGATCGAGCAGCCGCTGCCGGAGACGTTGACCAGCTCCTCATCGATGCCCATCTCCTGGCAGGCGACGATGGGGACGGTGGCGAAGGCCTCGTTGATCTCCCACAGCGTGATGTCCTGGACGCCGAGGCCCGCCCGCTTGAGCACCTTGTCCGCGGCGGCCAACGCTCCGGTGCCGGTGTAGCGGGGGTCGACCCCGGCGGAGCCCCACGCCACGATCTCGGCGAGCACGTCGAGGCCCTCAGCGGCGGCGAGCCCGTCGCTGGCAAGCGCCAGCGCCGACCCGGCGTCGTTGCCGCCGGCCGCGTTCCCTGCCGTGATCGAGAAGCCCTCGATCTCCGGGTGCAGCGGCTTGAGCGAGGCGAGCTTCTCCATCGTGGTGTCACGGCGCGGGTGCTCGTCGACCTTGAACTCGACCGTCTCGCCGAGCTTGTTCACCACCGTGATGGGGGTGATCTCGTCGACGAACTTGCCCGCGTCGATCGCGGCGACCGCCCGCTGGTGCGAGCGGAACGCCCACGCGTCGAGCTGCTCGCGGCTGATGTTGAACTTCTGGGCGAGATTCCAGCCGACGGTGAGCTGGACATCGTCGTCGATGCCGTCACGGTGCTGGAAGGTCGGGGGCATGCGCTGCTCGTAGTCGGCCTCGGTGTGAGGCTTGCGGAAGCTCGAGATCGGACTGAGCGAGCTGGCCTGGACTCCACCGGCGATGATCGCGCTCTCCATCCCCGACATGATCGACGCGGCGGCCAGGCCCGTCGTGGTCAGGCTGCTGGCGCAGTGCCGATTGACCGAGATGCCCGCCACGCTCTCGAGCCCCGCAGCATCGGCGGCGTAGCGACCCAGGTCGCCCCCGCCGTACAGCACGTCACCGAGGTAGACGTCGTCGAAGCGCTCACCCGGGAGACCCGAGCGCGCGACGACCTCCCTGACGATGTGCTCCGCGAGCGTTTCGGCGGAGGTCTCGCTCAGGGTCCCCCGGCGGGCGGTTCCGACGGCGGTCCGAGTGGCTCCGATGACGACAGCCTTGGGCATGGTGGCGCACCTCATCTCTCAGCCTGGTCCTCGCCCGACTCGGATCCGCGACTGTTGCGGTGAGATGGCGACGACCGGCAGCCGCATGCTACGTTATTGAGTACATACATGTAAACGATTTGTCTCTTTGGCTGCTCGCTGAACGCCCACGAATCCGCCCCAGGCCTAGAAAGCAGGACCCCATGGATCTCACTGGAACCTCCGCCGTCGTCATCGGTGGAACGGGCGGCTTCGGCTCGGCGACCGTGAAGCGGCTGGTGGCCGCGGGCGTGCAGACGGTCATCGCCGACATCAACGACGACCGTGGCGCCGAGCTGGTCAAGGAGCTCGGCGACAACGCGCACTACATCCACACCGACGTCTTCAGCGACGACTCGGTCGCCGAGACACTCGCAGCCGCGCAGGAGCTCGCGCCGCTGCGCTCGGTCGTCATCGTGCACGGCAGCAGCCAGGGCGGGGGCGGCCGGATGGTCGGCCGCGACGGTCAGGCGATCGGTCAGGAGAGCTTCGACAAGACGATCGAGATCTTCTTGCTGGCGACCTACCGGGCGCTGCGACTGGCTGCCGCGTCCATCGCGACCAACGAGCCGCTCGATTCCGGCCAGCGTGGCGTCATCATCCAGACCGCGAGCATCGCCGGCCTGGAGGGCCAGGTCGGCCAGACGGCGTACGGCGCCGCGAAGGCCGGCGTCATCGGACTCACCCTGCCGGCGGCCCGCGACCTCGCGCCGGTCGGCGTCCGCGTGATGACGATCGTCCCCGGCACCTTCTTCACCCCGGCCTTCGGGATGTCGGAGGAGGAGGCCTACACCC
>NZ_JBFUMD010000474.1:0-2990 GCF_054049555.1 Nocardioides sp. P5_C9_2 | reverse complement strand
CGCCTCCCAGCGCTACGGAACTGCCCGGTCGGCGCCTCCCAGCGCTACGGAACTGCCCGGTCGGCGGTCAGCGAGGTGACTCGCGGAATGCCTTGTCCACGTCGGCGGTGACGAGCACGCCGCAGATCTGTCCGTCCTCCTCGAGCAGGAGGTACTCGTCGGCGGGGCGTCGGCTGATCGCCAGGATCAGCTCCTCCCCCGCGATCGTCGCCGGCAGGGAGAGTCCGTCCTCGAGGGTGCGGGCGACGGTGGCGACGGCCATCCACGGCTGCCGCTCGACGGGAGTGGCCTTGACGGCGGCCTCGTTGACGATGCCGGTGGCCCTCCCCGAGCTCGTGGTGGTGACGATGCTGCCGGCGCCGGCCTCGTGGGCGCGGCGTACGGCCTCGGCCAGCGGCAGGTCCTCGGGGACCGTGAGGGTACGACGCGCCAGCGGGCGCGCCACGAGGTACGGGAGACGGCGGCGGAGCCGTGCCTGCGCCATCGCACCGGTCGCTCCGGTCCACAGGAACACGGCGAGGACGAACACCAGCACGTAGTCGAGGAGGGTCGGCTCGACGTCGAAGAGCTCGCGCTGCAGCAGCGGCCAGGCCAGCACTGCGACGGCGGTGATCCGTCCACCCCACCCGGCCACCAGGGTGCCGCGGTGCTCGTTGCCGGAGACGCCCCACACGAACGCCTTGAGGACCCGTCCCCCGTCGAGCGGCAGTCCGGGCACGAGGTTGAGGACGCCGATGAGCAGGTTGGCCGCGGCCAGCCCCTCGATGGTGACCTGGACCAGGCCCTCGGGCACCACGAACCATGCGGCAGCCGCCACCACACCGACGGCGATCGAGGCGAGCGGGCCGACCACGGCGATCCAGAACTCCTGGCGAGGCTTGCGCGCCGCCCCGTCGATCTCCGTCATCCCGCCCAGGAAGTGCAGGGTGATCGAGTTGACGACGTACCCGTAGCGCTGGGCCACCAGTGCGTGCGACGCCTCGTGCACCAGGACCGCGAGGTAGAGCATCACGGCGAAGAGCAGGCCGGCGGCGTACTTGAAGAACCCGAGCCCCGGCTGGGCCAGCTCGATGCGCGGGGCGATGGCGAACGCGATGAGTCCGGCGACGAGGAACCACGAGCTGGTGACCAGCACGTCGATGCCCGAGACCGAGCCGACCCGGAAGGTCCCCGCGGGGCGCGGGCGGCCCGCAGGTCGGGGTCCGGCCGGCGGAGGAGTGTCGGTCACTCCTCGAGCCTAGCCGCGGGGCGCGATGTCGGCGGGGTCACCTAGGGTGCGGCGCATGAGCACCCCCGCCCACTCTCCCGCCGACCGGGTCTCCACGCCGGTCGACGGTGTGGACGTGCTGGGAGCCCTGTCGCCGAGCCGGGCGGGCGACTTCATGACCTGCCCGCTGATGTACCGCTTCCGCACCATCGACCGCCTGCCCGAGCTGCCGTCCCCGGCGGCGGTCCGCGGCACGGTCGTGCACAAGGTCCTCGAGGACCTCTTCGACCTGCCCGCGAGCGACCGCACGCCCGACGTGGCCGCCGACATGCTGGTCCCGTCCTGGGAGGCGCTGCTCGAGGCCGAGCCGGGCGTGGCCGAGATGTTCGGCGACGAGGGCCCGGACGTCGCCTCGTGGCTGGTCTCGTGCCGCGAGGTCCTCGACCGCTACTTCACCCTCGAGGATCCCCGACGCCTCGAGCCCGCCGAGCGGGAGCTGTACGTCGAGACGGTGCTGGACAGCAAGCTCCTGCTGCGGGGCTTCGTCGACCGCCTCGACGTCGCGCCGGACGGCCGCGTCAGAGTGGTGGACTACAAGACCGGCCGAGCTCCGGGCCTCGGCTTCGAGGCCAAGGCCCTGTTCCAGATGAAGTTCTACGCGCTGGTCGTGTGGCGCACCCGCGGCGTGCTGCCGAGCGTGCTGCAGCTCGTCTACCTCGGCAACGGCGAGATCCTGCGCTACGAGCCGGACGCCGCCGACCTGCTGGCCACCGAGCGCAAGGTCGAGGCGGTCTGGCGGGCCATCCGGGAGTGCGAGGAGACCGGGGACTGGCGCCCCAGCCCGTCGAAGCTCTGCGACTGGTGCAGCTACAAGCCGTTCTGCCCGTCGTACGGCGGCACGCCGCCGCCGCTGCCCGACCGGGTGCCGGACCCCGACCCGTCGGGCGACCTCGACACCGACGAGGGCGTCACCGCCGAGCCCTGAGCACCGTCCTCGCCGTAGAGCACGCACGCCACCTCGGCACCGCCTGCCGGTCGCAGCGCCGGATCGGTGCCCTCGTGGAAGTGGACCACCAGCCCGTCCCCGTCCTCCTCGAGGTCGGCGATCCCCCTCCACAGCGGCTCGTCCGGGTTCTCGGCACGGATCCGCTCCAGCAGCGACCTCACCTCGATCGCCGGTCCCTTGCCGATGCGGGCCGAGGTGCTGGGGGTGTCGAGGTGGTCGAGGTCGCCGATGATCAGCTGCTCGGCCTCGTAGGTCGCGGCGTCGCGCCGCGTCCAGTGCTCCTCGAGCACCGACCGCAGGTCGCGTGACTCCCATCCGCACACCGACGTCGCGACCAGGCACCGCGGGTGGAAGGCGCAGCCCAGGGGCGGGCTTGCGGCGTCGGGGACCTCACCGCGCGGCAGGTCCCTGAGCACGGCCCGCGACGGGTCCGGGTCCGGGATCGCCCGGAGCAGAGCCTGCGTGTAGGGGTGGCGTGGATTGGCGAAGATCTCGTCGGTGTCGCCGATCTCGACGATGCGCCCGAGGTACATGATCGCGATCCGGTCGCAGAAGAACTTCGCCGAGGCCAGGTCGTGAGTGATGTAGACGTAGCTGAGCCCGAGCTCGTTCTTGAGGTCCAGCATCAGCTGGAGGATCTTGGCCCGCACCGACATGTCGAGCATCGAGATCGGCTCGTCGGCCACGAGCACGCTCGGTCCCATCACGATGGCGCGTGCCATCACGACCCGCTGCTTCTGGCCGCCCGAGAGGTCGCGCGGGTACTTGGTGAGGAAC
>NZ_JBFUMD010000473.1:0-2996 GCF_054049555.1 Nocardioides sp. P5_C9_2 | reverse complement strand
CGTCTCGGTCAGTCCGTATCCTTCGAGCACGAGGCAGTCGAAGGCCTCCTCGAACCCGAGGAGCACCCTCACCGGCATCGGGGCGCCCCCCGAGATGCCCACGCGCAGCCGGGACAGGTCGTGGTCGGCGCGGTCCGGCTGCTGCAGCATCGCGGCGTACATCGTGGGCACTCCCTCCATCACCGTGACCCTCTGGTCCTGCAGGGCGCGCAGGGCCGCAGCGCCGTCGAAACGGGCCAGGAGGGTGAGGCACGCCCCGGCGCGGACGGCGGCGTTGAGCCCGACCGTCTGCCCGAAGGAGTGGAACAGCGGCAGTCCGCCGAAGACCACGTCCTCGGACGTCAGCTGCAGGAGGTCGTTGACCACGACCTCGCAGTTGCGCACGAGGTTGCCGTGCGTGAGCTCGGCCCCCTTGGGCCGGCCGGTCGTGCCCGAGGTGTGCAGGATCACCGCCGTGTCCCCGGCCCCCCGCGGCTCGACCCGGTCGAGCTCCGGGGCATCACCCCACAGGTCCCCTGACGCTCCGGGCCCCACCAGGAGGGCGTCGATGCCCAGCGTGCGTGCCACCGGCACCACGTGCTCGCGCGTCGTCCACCAGGCCACCAGGAGGCCTGCACCCGAGTCCTCGAGGTGTCGGGTCATCTCCTCCTCCCCGAGCAGCGGGTTCGTCGGCACCACCACCGCGCCGAGGCGCAGGATCCCGTAGTAGAGCGCCGCGAACTCCGGGACGTTCGGGACCACGAGCCCGACGTGGTCGTCGGGGCGCACGCCGCGCGAATCGAGGAGGCCGGCGACCCGTCGGCTGTCCCGGACGAGCTCGCCGAACGTCGTCACCCGGTCACCTGCCGTCAGCGCCGCAGAACGCCCACGAGCGCGGGCGGTGCGTTCGAGGTTCTCGGCCAGGTTCACGCAGGACTCCGTCGTGGACGTTGTGACGCGCCCCACAGTTGTGCAGCCACGGCCTGTCGGCCATAGTGACGGCACTCACATCGTCGGCAGTTCTTTGTTCGCCAGCACAATGAGAGGGACTCGGGTGGCTCTTCACGCAACAACGACCGACCCGCGGGTGGTGCGCGCCTGCGGGCTCCTGCTGGACAACGCCGACGACGTCGCCTGCAGCTCGGCGCAGATCATCCGGGCGGAGGAACCGGCCTACGTCGACTTCATGGGCCTCGAGGAGCTGGCGACCGCGGTGCGCCCCAACGTCGTCGGCCTGGTCGAGAGTGTGATGGTGAACGAGACCACGCTCCTGGCCGCGCCGCGACGTACCGGACGCGAGCGCGCCGAGGCTCGGTTCCCGCTGACGCTCGTCCTGCACGCCTACCGCCTCACCGCGCTGCACATCTGGGAGCGGCTGATCCGGCTGTGCGACGACGACCCGGCGACCAGCCGCGCCCTGCTCGACTCGGCCTCAGCCCTGTGGAGCGCGGTCGACGTGTACTCGCAGGAGCTCGCAGCCGCCTATCGGGACGTGGAGACGGAGCGGCTGCTGCGCAGCGCCCGGGTCCGCGAGGCCGCGCTCGCCTCGTTGTTCAGCGGAGTGGGAGTGTCGAGCCAGGGCTTCGCCGACGCCGCCACCGCGCTCCGGCTGCCCAAGGTCGGCCGCTTCGTCGTCGTCGCCTCGGACTCGTGGCCGGTCGAGCAGGAGGACGCACCCGCGTCGGCGGAGCGCGCCCTCTCCTCGCTCGGGGTGCGCTCCGCGTGGCGCTCGGAGGCCGACGGGGAGATCGGCCTCGTCTGCCTCGACCGCAGCCACCGGGTGGACCGGCTGATGGGCTACCTCACCTCCCTGACGGTCGAGCGGGTGGGGATCAGCGAGGCGTTCGAGGCCATCGTGGACACCCCGCAGGCGGTGACGCAGGCCCAGCTCGCCCGGGACACCGCGACCCCCGGGGAGAACGTCGTCATGCGCTTCGGGGACGCCCGCGTCGCCGCGCTCGTGGCCGCGACGCCGGACCTCGCGATGGGGCTCGCCCACGAGGTGCTCGCCGGCGTCCTGCAGCAGGGCGACGACGAGCAGCTGCTCCTCCTCACGACCCTGAGGGCCTGGTACACAGCCCAGGGCTCCGCGGCTGACGCCGCCAGGCTCCTGCACTGCCATGCCAACACGGTCCGCTACCGGCTCGCCAAGGTCACCCGGCTGACCGGACGCGACCTGCGCGTCCCCAGCGACCTCGTGCACCTCTACCTCGCCCTCGAGGCCACCCGGTTGTGGCCGCCGTCCCGGGATGCTTGACCTGGTTGTTGTACGCCGGAACAAATCACTCCACCGGGCCTAGCCTTGAGGCATGCGCCTGATGCTCCTCCGACACGGTCAGACCGTCGCCAACACGACCGCCGCGCTCGACACCGCGGCCCCCGGGCACGAGCTCACCGAGCTGGGCCGACGGCAGGCCCGGGCGGCCGCCCGGGCACTCGCCATGGCGGGGATAGGCCACGTGGCGGTGTCGACAGCCGTCCGCACCACCCAGACCGCGACCCCGCTCGCCGAGGACCTCGGCCTGGCCCCGAGGACGTACGACGGACTGCGCGAGATCGCGGCGGGCGACTTCGAGATGCGCAACGACCACGCGGCGATCGAGGGCTTCCTGGGCACCATCGGCGGCTGGCTCGAGGGCGACACCGGGCGCCGGATGCCGGGCGGCGAGACCTGCCTGGAGTTCCTYGCCCGGTACGACGCCGCGATCGGGCAGGTCTGCGCCGGCGGCGCCGACGTGAGCCTGGTCGTCAGCCACGGAGCCGCCATCCGCACGTGGGTCACCCACCGCGCGGCCGGCGACCACGCCCCCGTCCACGAGGGCCTGCACAACACCGGCTGCATCACCCTCGATGGCGACCCGGACGACGGGTGGGTCGTCGTCTCGTGGGAGCGCGAGCCGGTGGGCGGAGCGTGGCTGGACGACACCTCCGCCCCTGACCCGACGGGCGGTGACCTCGACGCCGCCGACGACGAGCTCCGGGACCGGGCCGGCGACCCGCCCGCTCAGTCCTCCGGG
>NZ_JBFUMD010000472.1:0-3006 GCF_054049555.1 Nocardioides sp. P5_C9_2 | reverse complement strand
CGACGGCGTCGGCCAGGTCGGTGACGGCGTCCGTCAGGACCTTGCGCTGGGTCCGGAGGGCCGACAGCGTGTCGATCGTGGGGTCGTTCACGGCGGTACGAAGCGTGGTCGTCACTCCGGACACGGCCTGGTCGACGGCGTCCACCTCGTCGGCGAACTCGTCCCGGGCGTCGTTGATGAGGGTGCTCACGTCGTCCCGCACCTGGTCGAGGTTGTCCTGCAGCTGGGTGAGCGCGTCGGCATCGATGGTGACCTCGGTGATGTCCGCGACGGAGGTGCGGATCGCGTCGACGTCCTCGCAGATGGTCGCGGCATCGGTGCTCTCACTCTCGTTCCCGTCCCCGCAGGCGCCCAGGGTCATCGTCGCGAGCGCGACGCAGACAGCGGCGAGACGGCGGGCACGACGGCGTCGGATCATGGTCTCGAGGGTGCACGGGGGCGAGCGACCGGACATCACCCCGCACGGGTGAGGCGGTGCCGCCGTGTCCGATTCCCGCTGGATCCGGGGCCGTTCCTCGGCGAGACTCGACACCGTGAAGACCGCGACCCGCCTGGCCCTCCTCGACCCGGAGTCCTGCTACCGCGCGGTGAAGAGCAAGGACAGGCGCTTCGACGGGGTGTTCTACACCGCGGTGCGCACGACGGGGATCTACTGCCGTCCCAGCTGTCCGGCCAGGACGCCGGCCCCGGGCAACGTCACCTTCCACCCCACCGCTGCTGCCGCCCAGTCGGCCGGCTACCGGGCCTGCAAGCGCTGCCTCCCCGACGCCACCCCCGGCAGCCCCGACTGGGACGTCGCCGCCGACGTGGCGGGTCGCGCGATGCGGCTCATCAGCGACGGTCTCGTGGACCGCGAGGGAGTCGAGGGCCTGGCCCGCCACGTCGGCTACACCCCACGCCACCTCGGCCGGCTGCTCACCCAGGAGCTCGGCGCTGCACCACTCGCGCTCGCGCGGGCCCGCCGTGCCCAGACGGCACGGGTGCTCATCGAGACGAGCGAGATGTCGCTGACGGACGTGGCCTTCGCGGCCGGATTCTCCAGCGTCCGGCAGTTCAACGAGACCGTTCGCGAGGTCTATGCCCTGAGCCCGACCGAGATCCGGGGACGCCGTACCCGCTCGGCCACCCGCGGGGCCGTGACGATGCGACTGGCCGTCCGTACGCCGTTCGCGGGCCGCCGGCTCCTCGACTTCCTCGCCCACCACCTGGTGCCGGGCGTGGAGGTGGCCGGACCCGGTTGGTACGCGCGCACCCTCGACCTGCCCCACGGCCCGGGCACCGTGCGCCTGGCGCTCGCCGACGCCTCGGCGGCCGGGGAGACGGCGTTCGTCCCGGCCGCCTTCTCCCTGCACGACCTGCGCGACACCTCGGCCGCCGTGGAGCGCGTACGCCGCCTGCTCGACGCCGACTGCGACCCCGTGGCCGTGGACGACCACCTCGCCGACGACCCCGTCATCGGCCGGCTGGTGCGAGCCGCACCGGGCCTGCGGGTGCCGGGACAGGTCGACGGGGACGAGACCGCCGTGCGCACCGTCATCGGCCAGCAGGTCAGCGTGACCGGTGCCCGCACCGTGACCGGCCGGATCGTCGCCGAGCACGGCCGCCGCATGGAGACGGACGTCCCCGGCCTGACCCACCTCTTCCCGGACGCGAGCACCCTGGCGCAGGTGGACCCCGAGACGCTCCCCATGCCGCGCGCCCGTGGCCGCGCGCTGGTGGGGCTGGCCACCGCCCTCGCCTCCGGGGCCGTCGCGCTCGACCGCGGACCGGATCGCGACGACGTACGCCGTGCGCTTCTCGCGCTGCCCGGCATCGGCCCGTGGACGGCCGACTACGTCGCCATGCGGGCGTTGGGCCATCCCGACGTCTTCCTGCCCACCGACCTCGCCGTGCGCAACGTCCTGCGTGACCTCGGCGGGTCCGCCGACGTCGAGCACTGGCGGCCGTGGCGCTCCTACGCACTCATGCACCTGTGGAACACCCTGATGCCCGACACCCCGGCTCCGGAGGAGACCTGACATGTGGACCGTGATGTCCTCGCCCATCGGCGACCTGCGCATCGTCGAGCGCGACGGCGCGATCAGCGCCATCGAGTTCACCCCGTTCCGACAGCCGGCCGACGGCCGTCCGCTGGGCGAGCGCGGCGACGACCACCCGCTCCTCGTGGAGGCGGTGCGCCAGCTGACCGGGTACTTCGGGCGCGACCTCAAGGAGTTCGACCTCCCGCTGGACCCGCAGGGCAGCGACTTCCAGCGACGGGTCTGGGACCAGCTGCTGACCATCGGCTACGGCGAGACCGCCTCGTACGGTCAGATCGCGGGTCGGTTGGGGATGACCAACGCGGCGTCGCGCGCGGTCGGGCTGGCCAACGGACGCAACCCGATCCCCGTCGTCATCCCGTGCCACCGTGTCATCGGGGCCAACGGCACGCTGACCGGGTACGCCGGTGGGCTGGAGCGCAAGCAGACCCTGCTCTCGTTGGAGCAGGACGCGTTGTTCTGAGGTGGGTCAGGGCCTCCACGGCCCGGCCGTCACTCGGCGGCGGCGCGGCGCAGCGACTCCGAGAGCCGTTCGGCCGCGGCGAGCACGGCGGGCGCGTGCATGCGACCGGGCTGTCGGGACAGGCGCTCGAGGGGGCCGGAGACGGAGACGGCGGCGATGATCTTGCCACCGGGGGAGCGGACCGGGGCGGACACCGAGGCGACCCCCTGCTCGCGCTCGCCGATCGACTGGGCCCATCCCCGGCGGCGGATGCCCGACAGGGCGGTGGCGGAGAAGGCGGCGTTCTGGAGCCCGCGGTGCATGCGCTCGGGGTCCTCCCACGCGAGCAGCACCTGCGCGGCCGACCCGGCCCGCATGGTGAGCTGCGAGCCGACCGGAATGGTGTCGCGCAGCCCCGAGGGGCGCTCGGCCGCGGCCACGCACACGCGGTGCTCGCCCTGGCGGCGCCAGAGCTGGGCGGACTCCCCGGTGATGTCGCGCAGGCGGGCGAGCACGGGGCCGGCG
>NZ_JBFUMD010000471.1:0-3013 GCF_054049555.1 Nocardioides sp. P5_C9_2 | reverse complement strand
TCCTCGTCCTGCTGGTCGTCTTCGGCGGGCTGTACGTCGCGGCCCACTACGCCGCGGGGGACAAGGTGCCGCGCGGCACGACCGTCAGCGGGGTGAGCATCGGCGGCCACCCGCAGGCCGAGGCCGCCGACCGCCTCCAGGCAGGCCTGGCCGACCAGGTCAGCGCCCCGGTCCAGGCCGTCGTTGACGGCACCCCGGTCAACGTCGAGGCCACCGAGGCCGGCCTCGCGGTCGACTACGAGGCCTCCGTCGCCGAGGCCGGCGGCGAGGAGAGCTGGGACCCGGTCCGGCTCTGGAACTACTTCACCGGCGGGGACGACCTCGACGCCGAGGTCACCGTCGACGAGGCGGCCCTGGGCGCCCTCGTCACCCGCCTCGACGCCGAGCACGGCCGGCCCGTGCGCGAGGGGACGCTCACCTTCGAGGGCGCCGGCTTCACCCAGACCACGCCGCGCGCCGGCCGCTCGCTCGACCCCACCGCCACCGGCGAGGCGCTCGCCGGCGCCTGGCTCGAGGGCGGCACCGCCGAGCTGGAGCTCGTCGAGGAGCAGCCGGAGATCGACGCCGGCGACCTGTCCGAGGCCCGGGAGTCGTTCGCCAACGCCGCGGTCTCGGGACCCGTGTCGCTGACCTTCGACCAGTCGACCGTCCGCCTGCAGCCCGCCGACTACACGCCGGCGCTGAGCCTGGAGGCCGTCGAGGGCGAGCTCGTGCCCCGGCTCGACGAGCAGGTGCTCGCCGCGATGCTCGCGGGCAAGGTCGCCGTCGGCGGCGCCCCGGTCGACGCGACGGTCGCCCTGGTGGGCGGTCGTCCGCGGGTCGTCCCGGCCAGGCCCGGCGTCACCTACGACCAGCAGCAGGTCGTCGACGGCTTTCTCTCGCTCGTGGCGGCCTCCGGCGACCAACGCACGCTTGAGGTCGACGCCCAGGTCGCGCGCCCGGACTTCACCACCAAGGACGCCCGCGCGCTCCAGGTGAAGGAGCAGGTCTCGAGCTTCACGACCTACTACCCCTACGCCGAGTACCGCAACGTCAACATCGGTCGGGCCGCCGAGCTCGTCGACGGCACCCTGCTCCGCCCCGGCGACACGTTCAGCCTCAACGACACGGTCGGTGAGCGGACCCGGGAGAACGGGTTCACCGAGGGCTACATCATCTCCGACGGCATCCTCGTCAGCGACCTCGGCGGCGGCGTCTCCCAGATGGCGACCACGACCTTCAACGCGATGTTCTTCGCCGGCCTCGAGGACGTCGAGCACAAGCCGCACTCGTTCTACATCGACCGCTACCCGATCGGGCGCGAGGCCACCGTCGCGTGGGGCGCCGTCGACCTGCGGTTCCGCAACGACACGCCGTACGGCGTCCTCATCAGCGCCAAGGTCACCCCCGCCACCCCCACGACCAGCGGGGTGGTGACGGTCTCGATGTACTCCACGAAGTACTGGGACATCACCTCGTCGACCGGCGAGCGGCACAACGTCACCCAGGCGAAGGTGCGCCGGGTCGACACCGTCCAGTGCCACGCCAACACGGGCTACGGCGGTTTCGACATCGACGTCACGCGCTCCTTCTCGCCGGTGGGGTCCAACACCGAGGACCGCGCGCCCGAGGTGTTCTCGACGACGTACACGCCGAGCGACACGGTGATCTGCACCAACCCGGACGCCGAGGACAACATCAGCTGACCCCCGCCGTGAGACCGGGCCGCGCTCAGGGCGTGAGGCGGTGGAGGTCGCGCGGGAAGAGGGTGACCTCGCGGATGTTCGTCGCCTCCACCAGCCGCGCGACCCAGCGCTCCAGCCCGATCGCGAACCCGCCGTGCGGGGGCATCCCGTGCCGGAAGGCCTGGAGGTACGCCGCGTAGTCGGCCGGGTCCTCGCCCCGGGCGCGGATCGCGGCGTCGTAGTCGCTCGGCCGGTGCAACCGCTGCCCGCCCGTGACCAGCTCGAGGCCCCGGAAGAGCAGGTCGAAGCTGTTGGACCAGCGGGGGTCGCTCGGCTGCGGGTGGGTGTAGAACGGCCGCTTGGCCATCGGGTAGCCCTCGACCGCGAGGAAGTCCGACCCGTGCTCCTCCAGCGCCCACGCGCCGAGGGCACGCTCGTGCTCGGGGGCCAGGTCCGGCTCGTCCGCCGGCGCCCCGACCAGCGCGAGCGCGTCGGAGAAGTGGATGACCGGGATCTCGGCCGGCACCCCGGGCACCCGGGCGCCGGTGCGCTCCACGGCGGCCGAGGCGTGCTCGCCGATCCCGTCGACCATGCCGGCCAGCACGTCGCGCAGCACGGCGAGCACGTCCCGGTGGTCGCGCACGAAGCCGAGCTCGACGTCGAGGGAGCGGTACTCCGCGAGGTGGCGCACCGTGTCGTGCGGCTCGGCGCGGAAGACCGGACCGACCTCGTAGACGCGCTCGAAGACGCCGACCAGCTGCTGCTTGTAGAACTGCGGGCTCTGGGCCAGGTAGGCAGGTCGGCCGAAGTAGTCCACGGCGAAGACGTTGGCCCCGGACTCGGTGGCCGACTCCACGAACTTCGGAGTGGTGACCTCGGTGAAGCCGACGGCGTCGAGGCTGGACCGGAACCCGCGCAGCGACGCGGCCGCCAGCTCCCAGCGGGCGCGCTGGGACGGGTGGCGCCACAGGACCGGGGCGTGGTCGAGCAGCGTCGGCAGCTGGACGTCGAGATGCGGACGCCACAGCTCGGCCGGCGGGGTCTCGGCCGGCTCGGTGAGGCACTCCACCACCGCGTCCGTGACCTCGACGCCGCCCGGGGCCTGGGCGTTGGCGGTGGCGGTGCCGGTCACCCGGACCGTCGTCTCCTCGGGGGGTACGACGCTCCCGGCCGGCAGCACGACCTGGGCCAGGCCGCTCCGGTCGCGGACGACCAGGAAGGTGATCTTCGCCAGCTCGCGGCGACGCTGGACCCATCCCTCCAGCGTCACCGGGGACCCGGGCGCAAGGGTGGGCAGGGATGTGCAGAGCGATCTCATGACGACCTCCAGGTGGACTGGGCCCTGGAGG
>NZ_JBFUMD010000470.1:0-3021 GCF_054049555.1 Nocardioides sp. P5_C9_2 | reverse complement strand
GACCGACGCGGTCGCGAGCCGGATGGCGCGCCTCGTCATGCGGCGGAGCCTGGGCTGAGCCGCGCACCCGCGGTCGCGGGTTGCCGGTGCACGTGATGACCTCAGGACCTCGGTGACAGTTCGGGTGTCAGGACTTCGGCAAGGGTTCTCGGGTGTCTCGGCGCGGCCCGCGGGATCGGCGCTCGACGAGAGCTCACCTCCGGGAGCGGTCACCCAAGCCTCCTGACGCAGGTGCCGGCGCGAAGATCCTTCGGCACGACGTGTCACCGATGTCCTGATGCAGAACTGTCACCGATGTCTTGAGACATGACAGTTGCCAGAAGGGAGGCACCGTAGTAGAATCGAACACATGTTCGAATCGGCATCGACCTCCATCACCCCGGACGCCGCTACGGCGCCCGGGGAGGCCGCCAGAGCCCTGCGCGACCAGCTCGCGGCCCTCTCCCTGGCCGGCGACCCCCGCGGCGTCGTCGAGCAGCTCGACGAGCTCGAGCGACTCAAGTCCGCCATCTGCGCCACCCAGGCTCGCCTCGCCCACGAGCTCACGCTCCACCGCCAGGCCCAGGCCGACGCCCGGCGCATCCTCGAGCCTCGTCGTCGTCGGCCCCATCCCGACGCCGGGACCGGCACGGAGATCGCCCTGGCCCGCCGAGAGTCCCCGCACGACGGCCGGCGCAAGCTCTCCCTCGCCCGCGCACTGCTCAGCGACCTCCCCCACACCCTGGCTGCCCTCGAGCGCGGCGACCTCAACGAACGTCGCGCCGAGATCATCGCCACCGAGACCGCGGACCTCACCGCCGACCAACGCCGCGGCGTCGACCTCACCATCGGCCACCGGCTGACCGGGCTCGGCGACGCCGACCTGCGCGACCTGGTCCGCCGCGAGGTCCTGCGCCGCGACGAGGAGGGCTGGCTCACCCGTCACCACCGCGCCCRCACCAAGTGCCGCGTCACCGGTCGCATCCTGGGCGACGGCATGGGCCAGCTCACCGCAACCCTGCCCGCCACCGACGTCTCCGCGATCATCACCGCCCTCGACACCACCGCCGACAAGGCCCGCGCCGCCGGGGACGATCGCACCCGCGCCCAGCTCCTCGCCGACACCCTCGTCCAACGCCTCGGCGGCCCCAGCGCGACCGGCCCGACCGCGGTCGCCCTGAAGGTCGTCGTCAGCGCCGAGACCCCGCTGGGGACCAGCGACGAACCCGGCTACGTCGCCGGCGCCGGCCACATCCCCGCGCCCCTCGCCCGACGGCTCGCCGCCGCCGGCGCACAGCACCTGGGCTCCACCATCCAGCGACTGTTCGCCATGCCCGCGACCGGCGCGCTCATCGCGACCGAGTCCACCTCCAGCCTCTTCCGCCACGGCCTCGCCGACCTCATCGACCTGCGCGACCGCCGCTGCCGCACGCCGTTCTGCAACGCCCCCATCCGCCACCACGACCACGTGGTCCCGCGCTCGGCCGGCGGCGACACGTCCTGGGCCAACGGCCAAGGACTCTGCGAGGCCTGCAACTACGCGAAGGAGTCTCCCGGCTTCCACCACCAGCCGGTCCCGGATCCCCTCGCCGTCACCCACATCACCATCACCACCCCCACCGGACACGTCCACCACTCCCGGTCCCCCGACCCGCCCACCGTCTCGCAGGACGACGAGTCCCCCGCCGAACGACGAGTCCGCGCACTGTTGCTGACGCCCGCAGCCTGAGCACCGCGCCCGCGCCCGCCGCACAGCACCCTCAGGCGACCTCGGACGACACGGGGTGGCGCGCGGCCGGCACGGCGAGCGCGGCCGGCACGAGCAGCACGGCCACCACGAGCAGCGCGTCCAGGGTCCCCACCTGGTCCCCCACGAACCCGAGCAGCGGCGGCCCGGCCAGGAACGCGGCGTACCCGATCGTCGAGACGACGCTGACGCGCGCCGCCGCTCGAGCCGGGTCGTCGGCCGCGGCACTCATCCCGACGGGGAAGCCCAGCGAGGCTCCCAGGCCCCACAGCACGATCCCGAGCACCACGAGCGCCGGGTGTCCGCCCAGGACGATCAGCACCACGCCGGCAGCGGCGACCGCCATCGTCGACCACAGGACAGCGGTGCGTCCGAAGGCGTCGAGCAGGTGGGTCCCGACGACGCGACCGAGGGTCATCGCCGCGACGAACAGCCCGAAGCCGGCCACCCCCACGGCATGGGAGACGCCGTACCCGTCCACGAGGGCCACGGCGAGCCAGTCGTTCGCGGTGCCCTCGGTCATGGCGAGTGCCAGCACCATCACGCCGATCAGGAGCGTGCGCGGCTCCAGCCAGGCGCGGGCCGCCGACGTCCGCTCCTCGTCCACGACCTCCGTGATCGGGAGGAAGGCGGCGGCGCCCCGCCAGACGACCACGGCCGAGAGCAGCACCACGGCCACCAGGTGCCAGGTACCCGCCACCCCGACGGCGACCAGGCCGGCCCCGAGCAGGGCGCCGACGACCGTGCCCAGGCTGAAGCCTGCGTGGAAGCGCGGCATCACCGTGCGACCGAGGTGGCGCTCGACCTCGGCGCCCTCGACGTTCATCGCGACGTCCCACACGCCGATGCCGATGCCGTAGACGAACAGCGCCGCACCCGTGACGACCAGCGAGTCACCGAGGGCGAGGCCAGTCGTGCCGAGGCCGATCGCAGCCGCGACGGCTCCGGCACGCAGCACCCGGACCGTCCCCCAGCGACCGATCGCGGCACCCGTGCTCGGCAACGCGACGAGGGAGCCCAGGGCGATCGACAGCAGCAGCACGCCGAGGGCCCCGTTGCTCAGCCCGAAGCCGTCGCGAGCCTCGGGGATGCGGGAGACCCAGCTGGCGAAGCACAGTCCGTTGAGGAAGAAGGCCAGCCCGACGGCGTTGCGGGCGGCGGTCACGTCGGCCACGGGCGTCAGCCGCGGTTCCGGTCCCAGTCGGCCCCGGGGGGACCTGCTTCGATCCACGCCTGGAACCCGGTGAGCGAGGCCTCGCTCATCGCGATCTCGAACGGGCCGGACGGTGCCGTGC
>NZ_JBFUMD010000469.1:0-3038 GCF_054049555.1 Nocardioides sp. P5_C9_2 | reverse complement strand
CTGCACCGACGACCGCCACCCGGAGGGGGGTCTCGCGCTCGATGCGAGCGGCCATGGCGGGGCGGCTGGACATCTCGTAGTCGTTGCCGGCGTACGTGAAGTAGTCGGCGTTGACCATCGCGTACTCGCCCAGGTGATCGGGGAGCTCGTAGTCGGGGTAGATCGCCGACACGGGGCACACGTCGACGCAGGCACCGCAGACGATGCAGTCATCCGGATTGACGTAGAGCATCTCGGCGGTCCCGTAGCCAGGCTCGTCCGGCGTCGGATGGATGCAGTCGACCGGGCACACGTCGACGCAGGACGCGTCGTTGCAGCAGGACTGGGTGATGACGTAGGTCACGTGAATGTCTCCATGGAACGGTCGTGGCAAGGTCGGATCGTGGCTCAGCAGACGCTGCAGAGGTTCGTGACCTACGACACACTACGAGCAATCGTAGTCAAATGAAAGCAATGAGTTCAATTGTTACCCGAATTGGTCGTGTCGACGGCTGACACGTCCGACCCGTTCCGGTCGGCGCCCACACGTACGGCGGTGCTGCGAATCTGCCCGGACGTCGTGCCGGCGACCCGTGACACCGCGCGAAGACACCGACTGTCGGATCACGCGCACAGTTCGACCAGGGTGGCGAGGCTTTCCTCCAGCAAGCCGGTGAGYGACAGCGTGGGATCGTCGAGCCATATCTCGTACGCGGTGAGGGCGAGGGCGAGGCTGACGTGGCCGAGCAGTCGCGGCCGCATCGCCGTGGCCTCGACGCCCAGGCGGGTGGCGGCGTACTCGGCGATCACCTCGCGCCACTCCGAGTATCGATGCACCGAGTGAGCCTGCAGGGCCGGCGTCTGGAGGATCAGCCGCATCCGCTCCACGTGGGCCGGCGACACCTGCGACGGGAAGCGATTGAATTCCACCACCGCGCGACCCACCGCTTCGTAGAGCGTCAGGCCCTCGGGCGTACTCGCGAAGATCTTCCTGAACCCCTCGAGAGTCCGGTCGAACTGCCCCCACGGGATGTCGTTCTTGGATCGGTAGTAGCGGAACAGGGTGCGGCGCCCGACGCCCACCTCCCGCGCGATGGCCTCGAGGGTGGTGGCCTCGAAGCCGCGCTCGCCGAAGAGCCGGAACGCTGCCAGCTCGATGGCGGCGTGGCTCGTCACTTCGGGACGTCCGACTGAGCCTCTGTTCGACACGGTGGAAATGTAGGCCCTTCCTTTTTGGCCACGAGTGCAGTTATTGTGCGACGTACACCACATCCTGTCGAGAGGACCCCGCCATGAAGCCCGAGAACCCCACGACCCCCGACCAGACCGACGAGTCGCTCACCGCCGAGAGCCTGATCGAAGAGGTCTCGATCGACGGCATGTGCGGCGTGTACTGATGCTCGACGAGGCTTGGACCCTGTCCCCGTCGGTGGCGCTGCGACCGGAGCCGTTCGGTGCGCTGGCCTACCACTTCGGCAACCGCAAGCTGACGTTCCTCAAGCGCCCCGAGCTGGTGGCGGTGGTCCGGGCTCTCGGCGAGCAGCCAGATGTCCGGTCGGCGCTGCTCGCGGCGGGCGTCCCCGAGGCACAGCATGCGGCGTACGCCGATGCCCTGGCCGGCCTCGCCCGTACCGACATGATCCGTCCTCGTCGCGAAGGAGTGGCCGCGTGACCATCGCGCCCGAACGCCCCACGACCGGCACGCTCGTCGAGCAGTTCGAGTTCGGACTCGACGCCCCCATCTGCCTGACCTGGGAGCTCACCTACGCCTGCAACCTCGAGTGCGCGCACTGCCTGTCGAGCAGCGGTCGCCGCGACCCCCGCGAGCTCACGACCGAGCAGTGCGAGGCCGTCATCGACGAGCTGCAGCGAATGCAGGTCTTCTACGTCAACATCGGCGGCGGCGAGCCGACCATCCGCCCGGACTTCTGGCACCTGCTGCGGTACGCCGTGGACCACCAGGTGGGCGTCAAGTTCTCCACCAACGGCGTCCGGATCACCCCCGAACGAGCCGCGTTCCTGGCCTCCACCGACTACGTCGACGTACAGATCTCCCTGGACGGCGCGACGGCCGAGGTCAACGACTACGTCCGCGGGCCGGGCTCCTACGACATGGCCCTCACCGCCCTGCAGAACCTGCAGGACGCCGGCTTCAAGGACGCGAAGATCAGCGTCGTCTGCACCCGGCAGAACATCGGCCAGCTCGACGAGTTCAAGGCCCTCGCCGACCGCTTCGGCGCGACGCTGCGCCTGACCCGCCTACGTCCGTCCGGTCGCGGCGCCGACGTCTGGGACGAGCTGCACCCCCTTCCGGAGCAGCAGCGCGAGCTCTACGACTGGCTGATGGCCCACGGCGAGGGCGTCCTCACGGGCGACTCCTTCTTCCACCTCGCGGCGTTCGGCGAGCCCCTGCCCGGCCTCAACCTCTGCGGTGCCGGTCGGGTCGTCTGTCTGATCGACCCCATCGGCGACGTCTACGCCTGCCCGTTCGCGATCCACGACAACTTCCTGGCCGGCAACCTGCTCACCGACGGCGGCTTCAAGCAGGTCTGGCAGACCTCCGCCCTCTTCGCGGACCTGCGCTCGCCCCAGACCGGCGGCGCCTGCGCGAAGTGCACCTTCTACGACACCTGCCGCGGTGGCTGCATGGCCGCCAAGTTCTTCACCGGCCTCCCCCTCGACGGCCCCGACCCCGAGTGCGTCCAGGGGTACGGCGAGACGGCCCTGGCAGGCGACCGCAGCATCCCAGCAGCGAGCCAGGACCACTCAAGGGTCAACCCCACCCGCAACCAGCCGGTGATGCTGACCCTCGGCCGCCGGCCCGACGTCCTGGATGTGCCGAGCACGCCCCCGGTCTCGGCCTGCGCCGAGAACCCGCTCGCGGGCTTCACCCCCTGACGCCCGGCCACCGCCTGTCGCAGGCGGGCGGTGGCCGGGTACCCATCGATCGAGAGACCCACATGAAGCTCGAGAACCCCTGGAAGCAGAACCCCTGGTTCGAGTCCGTCGCCGTGGCGCAGGAGCGCGCCCGCAAGCGCCTCCCCGCACCGGTGTACGGC
>NZ_JBFUMD010000468.1:0-3041 GCF_054049555.1 Nocardioides sp. P5_C9_2 | reverse complement strand
GTACGACGGTGTGCCCGGGCCTGCGGGTGTCGCCGCCCGCCAGTGGTGGGGGTCGTTCCGGGGGTGCCGGGAGACTGGCGGCGTACGTCTGTGTGCCCGGGCATGCGGGTGTCGTCGCCCGCCAGGTGACGGCGCCCCAGCACGCCACGCTGCCCGCGAGCCGTCCACAGGCTGCAGGCAGTGCGGTCCTTTCCACAGCAGCTCGGGTGCCGGTCGCTGCGACGGCGCCGCGAGCCGGACGCTCGGGCCATGGCCGACCCCACCCCGTCCTTGCGCGACGAGCCACCCGATCTCACCCCCGTCGCGGTCCGCGGCTGTCCGCGCCGGGTGGCCTACCAGCCGGTGACCCGCGGCGTCCATCGGCGTCGGCTCGACGGGACAGACGGGCGGGACGAGTGGTTCGCGGACCTCGCCGGATGGCAGCTGCTGCTACCCCGGCACGGGTGCTTCACCGCCCTCACGGCCGCGCGGATCCGTGGGTGGGAGCTCCCTCCTGTGCCAGAGGCCACGCCCGTCTTCGTCGCCATGCAGCTCGACGACCCACGGCCTCTGCGCGCCGGGATCCGCACGAGTCGGCACCCCGACCCGGTTCCGCACGAGGTGGTGGGTGACCTCCGGTGCGCATCGGCGGCCGAAACCCTCCTGGCATGCGCCCGGTGGCTGTCCCCGGTCGACCTGATTGTCCTCATCGACAGTGCGCTTCATGCGGAGGACGTGACCGTGGTCGAGCTCCGAGCGGTCTGCGGGCCCCGGAGGCGGGGACGCACGGCCCTCCTGGCCGCCCTGTCCCGGGTGGACGGCCGGGCTGAGTCCACGTGGGAGACGCTCCTGCGTCTGCTGCACGTCGCAGTGGGCGTCCGGGTCGAACCCCAGCAGGAGGTCCGCGACGAGGACGGGGAGCTCGTCGCCCGGGTCGACCTCCACGTGGTCGGCACCACCTCCGACCACGAGTACGACGGAGGCCACCATCGGGAACCCGACGAGCACCGCGACGACCTGCGGAGGGAGCGACGGCTCACGTCGCTGGGACGAGTTCGCCGGGGGTACACCGCGTCCGACGTCGTCCGGCGGCCGGTCGGCGTGCTTCGCGACGCTGACCTGGCGCTGGGGCGAGCGCACGACCCGGCTCGCATCCGCCCATGGGTCGACATGCTGCGCGAGTCGCTCTACACCCCGCCCGGACGAGCAGCCTTCCTCAAGCGCGTGGGGCTCACGTCCGTCACTGGCGGGCAGTGGCACCTCTGCCGTGAGCGGAGCTGTCGTACGCCGCCAGTTGCACCCCGGCGCCGGCGGGCTGATGTCGTACGCCGCCAGTTGCACCCCGGCGCGGGCAGGCCGATGTCGTACGCCTCCAGTTGCACCCCGGCACCAACAGACTCATGTCGTACGCCGCCAGTCGCCCGCCCCGAGCCGGGCCCGAGCCGCCCCCGCCCCGAGGAGCCAGGCCGCCCTGACGAGCCGCCGAGGGCGAGCGTCAGCGCTTGCCGATGATCCCGATGACGGCGGGCGCCTTCTGCTCGACCACCGAGACGCGGAAGCCGGCGCGGGTCAGCGTGTCGGAGGTCTTCTTGACGATGTTGGGGACCAGCTCGGGACGGTTGGCCTCGTAGAAGAGGTAGACCGCTCCGCCGGGCACGACGCGCTCGTGGAGCAGCGCCACCTCGTCGTCGCAGTTGCGCACCCAGAACAGGTTGACGTTGAAGGAGAAGACCTTCGTCAGCCGCTTCACCGGGACGCGCAGGGTGGCCAGATCGATCTGGCGCACCACCAGCCGGCCCTCGTCAACGGCCTTCTGGTTGCGGCGCTTGGTGCGGTCCACACCGGACTCGGACCGGTCGATCGCGAACAGCTTGCCTGACTCCAGCTTGCTGCAGATCAGCTCGGCTCCGGCGCCCGGACCACACCCGATCTCGAGCACCTGGTCGTGGGGTTGGACGTCCATCAGCTCCACTGCCCAACGGATGCGGGGCGGGATCGTCTGCAACGGCATGGGTGACAGCCTGCCACTAGCGCGTTCACGAGTCAGCCACCGCCACTCTCCGGATGCCTCCGACGCTAGGTTGGACCCGTGAGCGAGCAGCTGTTGGTCGGAGTCCTGGGGGCCCGTGGCAAGGTCGGCGCGGAGGTCTGTACGGCGGTCGAGGAGGCCGTCGGCATGAAGCTCGTGGCGCGGATAGACGCCGGCGACGACATCGGCGCCCTGGTCGAGGCGGGGGCGCGAGCGGTGGTGGACTTCACCCACCCCGACGTGGTGATGGACAACCTGCGGTTCTGCATCGAGCACGGCATCGACGCCRTGGTGGGCACCACCGGTTTCGACGAGGGGCGCCTCGAGCAGCTGCGGGGGTGGCTGGCCGACGCCCCGGACACCGGGGTGCTGATCGCGCCCAACTTCTCCATCGGCGCGATCCTGATGATGCGCTTCGCCGCGCAGGCGGCCCCGTTCTTCGAGTCCGTCGAGGTCGTCGAGCTGCACCACCCGGACAAGGCCGACGCTCCGTCCGGCACGGCGCGGCGTACGGCCGAGCTCATCGCCGCCGCCCGCCGCGAGGCCGGCAGCGCCCCGATGCCCGACGCCACCTCGACCGGCCTGGACGGGGCACGGGGCGCCGACGTCGACGGCGTGCGCGTGCACGGGCTGCGCATCCGTGGGCTGGTCGCCCACCAGGAGGTGATCCTCGGCGGCCTGGGGGAGACGCTCACGATCCGCCACGACTCGCTGCACCGCTCGTCGTTCACGCCGGGGGTGCTGACCGGCCTCCGGGCGATCGGCGACCGGCCGGGACTCACCGTGGGACTGGAGCACGTGCTCGACCTCGAGTGAGTCCTGCGAGTTTGTGCGATGCACAGACCTGACCCAGCGTCGCCCTTCCGGGGAGGGGTCGAGCCCATGAGACTTCACGGGATTCGTCACCCCCTCGGGAAGGACCACACGTGAAGATCACGATGACCACCCTGGCCGCGCTGGCGCTGGGCGCCGCGACCCTGCCGGCCGCGCTCGCTCCGGCCCAGGCCGCCGACCCCGCCACGCCGGTCGCGGC
>NZ_JBFUMD010000467.1:0-3041 GCF_054049555.1 Nocardioides sp. P5_C9_2 | reverse complement strand
GAGGAGGTGCCCGCCGTCCTGCGGCCAGAACAGGCAGATCGATCCCGGGGTGTGACCGGCCACGTGGATGACCTCGAGGTCGCAGGTACCGACCGCGATCCGGTCGCCGTCGCCCACGCGACGGGTCACCTCCACCCCGGTCTGCTCGGTGATGGCATCGGCGTCGGCGCCGCCGGCGACGACYGTCGCGCCGGTCGCGGCCACGACCTCCGCCAGCGCACGGTGGTGGTCCCAGTGCTGGTGGGTGGTCACCACCGTGGTCAGCGACCGGTCCCCGATCAGCTCCAGCAGGCGAGGCGCCTCGGCCGCGGCGTCGACGAGCACGAGCTCGCCCGTCTCCGTGCACTCGAGCAGGTAGCAGTTGTTGGACATGTCGGCGTCGACGGCCACCTTGGTGAGGGTCAGGCAGTCGATGCGGCGTACATCGGGCGCGCCGCCGGGCGAGACGTCGCCCGTGTAGTCGTGCTGGTCGTCGTTCACCACGAAGGCACCTCCGGGAGTCGGTCCTGGTCGACGGTCAGGTCCGCGCCGTCGCCGCGGCCGGTCAGCCACCACCCCAGGGTGGCGGCATCGCCGGTGACGTTGGCCACGGGGGTCCCCTCGCCGAGGTCCCACGTCCGGGCCAGGTCGTGGGCCGTCACGCGGAACGGCMGCGGGAAGGGACGCCTGGTCATCGACTCGATGAGCACGGCGCAGAACGCGTCGGGCCAGTCCGCCTGCGTGTAGTCCGTGCCGAGGTCTGCGTGGTGGATCTCGACCTCGCGCAGGCGCATCAGCGGCACGGAGGCCACGGCCATCGACTGGCGGCCGGGGGTCCGCTCGAAGTGGGTGTGCCACGCGTCCCCGACCAGCGCCGCCGCGGCCCGTCCGAAGCGGTGGGTGGAGGCCAGGAGACGCTCCCGCAGCTCGCTGACCTGCGCCTTTGCCAGCTCGTCGATGTCGGCGTCCCGCGACTCCGGGGAGCCGTACATCGGTCGTTGCTCGCCCCGGGCCGTGGCCTCCAGCACCTGCTCGAGGGCCTCGCCGTTGAGCGCCACGTGGGCCACGACGTGGGCCCGGGTCCACCCCGGCAGCAGCGAGGGACGGCGCAGCGCGTCGTCGTCGAGGCCGTCCACCGTGCGCACGAGACGCTGGTCGGCCCCGGACAGGAGCTCGAGCTGGCTGGGCACCCACGGTGGGGCCGCGGCCCGGGGTCCGGGGGGAGCGGTGTCGGTCATGGTTGTCATTCAACACACACGTAGGGGTGCTGTGCAGCCCCGTAGGATCGAGAACTGACCGCGTGGCGGGTTGCAACCCGGCGCGGCGTGACGAACACTTGTTCGAACCCATCGTCTGCTCGAGCGACCGCTCGGACCCGGACCCCCCTGTGCAGTGAGGACTACTGTGGCCGACCAGCTGATCATCCGCGGCGCCCGCGAGCACAACCTCAAGGACGTCTCGCTCGACCTGCCACGGGACGCGCTCATCGTGTTCACGGGGCTGTCGGGCTCCGGCAAGTCGAGCCTCGCGTTCGACACGATCTTCGCCGAGGGCCAGCGCCGCTACGTCGAGTCGCTGTCGGCGTACGCACGCCAGTTCCTCGGCCAGATGGACAAGCCGGACGTCGACTTCATCGAGGGCCTCTCGCCCGCGGTGTCGATCGACCAGAAGTCCACGTCCAAGAACCCGCGCTCCACGGTCGGCACCATCACCGAGGTCTACGACTACCTCCGCCTGCTCTACGCGCGCGCCGGACGACCGCACTGCCCCGTCTGCGGTGCCCCGATCGAGCGGCAGACCCCGCAGCAGATCGTGGACAAGGTCCTCACCCTCGAGGAGGGCTCCCGCTTCCAGGTGCTGGCCCCGGTCATCCGTGGCCGCAAGGGTGAGTACGTCGAGCTGTTCCGGCAGCTGCAGACCGACGGCTTCAGCCGAGCCCGGGTCAACGGCGAGACCTACCCGCTGGCCGAGCCGCCCAAGCTGGACAAGCAGAAGAAGCACACCATCGAGGTCGTCGTCGACCGGCTCGCGGTCAAGGAGTCGAGCAAGCGGCGGCTCACCGACTCGGTCGAGACCGCGCTGCGCCTCGCGAGCGGCCTGGTGGTCTTCGACTTCGTCGACCTCGACGCCAAGGACCCGGGCCGCGAGATGCGGTTCTCCGAGCGGATGGCCTGCCCCAACGAGCACACCATCGACACCGACGAGCTCGAGCCGCGCTCGTTCTCCTTCAACTCGCCCTTCGGCGCCTGYCCGCAGTGCCACGGCCTCGGCACCCGGATGGAGGTCGACCCGGAGCTGGTCGTCCCGGACCCGCGGGCCACGCTCGGCGAGGGGGCGATCCAGCCGTGGAGCAACGCGCACGTCGCCGACTACTTCCTGCGCCTGATGAACGCCCTCGGCGAGGAGCTCGGCTTCGACCTCAACACCCCGTGGGACGAGATCGGCCAGAAGGCCCGCACTGCGATCCTCGACGGCCACAAGACCAAGGTGCACGTGGTCACCAAGAACCGCTACGGCCGCCAGCGCTCGTACTACGCGGCCTTCGAGGGCGTCCGCCCCTACATCGAGCGGCGGCACACCGAGGCCGAGTCGGACACCAGCCGGGAGCGCTTCGAGGGCTTCATGCGCGAGGTGCCCTGCCCGGCCTGCAAGGGCAGCCGGCTCAAGCCCGTCTCGATGTCGGTGACCCTCGGCCAGCGCGAGGAGGGCGGCAAGAACATCGCCGAGGTCTGCGCGCTCCCGATCAACGAGGCCGCCGACTACCTCAACACCGTCGAGCTGTCCCAGCGGGAGAAGCAGATCGCCGAGCAGGTCCTCAAGGAGATCCAGCAGCGGCTCAACTTCCTGCTGGACGTCGGCCTCGACTACCTGTCGCTGGACCGGCCGTCGGGGTCGCTCTCCGGGGGAGAGGCGCAGCGCATCCGGCTCGCCACCCAGATCGGTGCCGGCCTCGTCGGCGTCCTCTACGTCCTCGACGAGCCCTCCATCGGCCTGCACCAGCGCGACAACCAGCGCCTCATCGAGACCCTCGTGCGCCTCAAGGAGCTCGGCAACACCCTGAT
>NZ_JBFUMD010000466.1:0-3060 GCF_054049555.1 Nocardioides sp. P5_C9_2 | reverse complement strand
GGCCTACGCGCACGCCGGGATGGTGGCGTACGACGGCGAGAAGATGTCGAAGTCCAAGGGCAACCTCGTCTTCGTCTCGGCGCTCCGCAACAGCGACGTCGACCCGATGGCGATCCGGCTGGTGCTGCTGCGACACCACTACCGCAGCGACTGGGAGTGGACCGACAGCCAGCTCTGGGACGCCGTGGACACCCTCGACTCGTGGCGCAAGGCGTTCTCCCTCGGTGCCGGGGCGCCGGCGGCCCCGGTGGTCGAGGCCGTGCTCGCCGCGCTCGCCGACGACCTGGACGCGCCGACGGCCCTCGCGGCCGTCGACGGCTGGGTCGCCTCGACCCTCGGCGACCACGGGCTCGCCGACACCAGCGACCGGGACGCGGCCGCCACCCTGCTGCCGGTCCTCGACGCGGCCCTGGGTCTCGTGCCCTGATCAGTCCTGGGTCCCGGCTGCGCGGTGAGCCAGCCACCTTCGCGGCACGCCAGATGTGGCTCTGTCACCCCCCGCGCGCGTGTCGATCGACGACACACGGGCCAGGGGTGAACCAGCCACGATTGTCCACTCGGGAATGTGGCTGAGCCACCGCTCGACGGACGGCGCGCGACGCGCGACGCTCGGCGCTCGGCGGTGGGCGCGGAGGAGACGACTCAGTCCTGGTCGCGACGCTTGAGGTAGCGCTCGAACTCCCGGGCGATCGCCTCGCCGGTGGCCTCGGGGAGGTCGGCGGTGTCGCGGGTCTCCTCGAGCGCCCGGATGTAGTCCGCCACGTCCTCGTCCTCCTCGGCGAGCTCGTCGACCCCCCGCTCCCACGCCTTGGCGTCCTCGGGCAGGTCGCCGAGCGGGATGCTGCACTCGAGCAGCTCCTCGAGCGCACCGATGAGGGCGAGAGTCGCCTTGGGGCAGGGCGGCTGCGCGACGTAGTGCGGCACCGCGGCCCAGAACGAGGCCGACGGGATGTCGAGCTGGACGCAGGCGTCCTGGAAGACGCCCACGATCCCGGTGGGGCCCTCGTACGTCGACTGCTCCAGCGTGAGCCGGTCCACCAGGTCGGGCTCGGTGGCGGTGCCGGTGACCGGGATGGGCCGCGTGTGGGGGGCGTCGGCCAGCAGGGCTCCCAAGGTCACGACGAGCTCACCACCGAGGTCGTCGCACGCGGCCAGCAGCTCGGCGCAGAACTGGCGCCAGCGCATGTTGGGCTCGATCCCGCGGACCAGGATCACGTCGCGGTGCAGCCCCGGGGGAGAGGCGATCGCGATCCGGGTGGTGGGCCAGGTCAGCCGCCGGTGGCCGTGGTCGTCGGTCCCGACCATCGGCCRGTTGACCTGGAAGTCGTAGAACTCCTCGGGATCGATGGCCCCGATGACCGTGGCGTCCCACACCGCCATGAGGTGGTCGACGACCGCCGACGCCGAGTCGGCGGCGTCGTTCCAGCCCTCGAAGGCCGCGATCACCACGGGGGACACCAGGTCCTGGACATCGTCGAACTCGATCACCGTTCCAGCGTAGTCCGCGAGGGGCGTGCGGGTGGTGACCTGCGCCGCGCGGTGCCCGCCCCGGCGGGTCGAGCGTCGCCGCCCCCGTCCCGGCGACGATCGCTCCCTGCGCGGGTTCCCGACGCCTGGTCCGGATGCCCGGGATTTCGGTGGGGCCGCGGGGCGATGTCACGATCTGGGAAGCGTGTCCACCCCGTGGACCGCCGAACCTAGGCTGGCAGTCCAGCCGAGAGGAGCCGAGAGGCCCGTGAGTCCCGATCCCGCGATCCAGCACCGTCCCGATGCCACCGAGGAGCTCGCCGCCGCCATGCGCGAGCGGATCCTCGTCATCGACGGCGCCATGGGCACGGCGATCCAGCGCGACCGGCCCGACGAGGCCGGCTACCGGGGCGAGCGCTTCGCCGACTGGGAGAGCGACCTGGTCGGCAACAACGACCTGCTGACCCTCACCCAGCCGCACATCATCGAGGACATCCACCGCGAGTACCTCGAGGCCGGCGCGGACATCATCGAGACCAACACGTTCAACGCCAACGCGATCTCGCTGTCCGACTACGGCATGGCCTCGCTGGCCTACGAGCTCAACCTCGAGGCCGCGCTGCTGGCCCGTCGGGTCTGCGACGAGGTCGGCGCCAGGACCCCCGAACGGCCCCGGTACGTCGCGGGCGCGCTCGGGCCGACGACGCGCACCGCCTCCATCTCGCCCGACGTCAACGACCCCAGCGCCCGCAACGTGACCTACGACCAGCTGGTCGCGGCGTACTCCGAGGCGACCCGCGGGCTGCTCGACGGTGGCGCGGACCTCCTCGTCGTCGAGACGATCTTCGACACCCTCAACGCGAAGGCCGCCATCTCCGCGATCGACCAGGTCTTCACCGACCTCGGCCGCCGCTGGCCGGTCGTCATCAGCGGCACCATCACCGACGCGTCGGGCCGCACCCTGTCGGGTCAGACCACCGAGGCGTTCTGGAACTCGGTGCGCCACGCCCGGCCGCTGCTGGTCGGCCTCAACTGCGCCYTCGGCGCCAGCGAGATGCGCCCGTACGTCGCCGAGCTGTCCCGGCTCGCCGACGTCTTCGTCTCGGCGTACCCCAATGCCGGACTGCCCAACGCCTTCGGTGAGTACGACGAGGCGGCCGAGGAGACCGCGGCCGTCGTGTCCGAGTTCGCGGAGAGCGGCCTGGTCAACCTCGTCGGGGGCTGCTGCGGCACCACCCCGGCCCACATCCGCGCCATCGCGGAGGCTGTGGCCGACAAGGCCCCGCGCGTGCCCGTGCAGGTTGCCCCGGCCATGCGCCTGTCCGGGCTGGAGCCGTTCGCGATCACCGAGGACAGCCTGTTCGTCAACGTCGGCGAGCGCACCAACATCACCGGCTCCGCGCGCTTCCGCACGCTGATCAAGGACGGCGACTACGACACCGCCCTGTCGGTGGCAGCGCAGCAGGTCGAGAACGGCGCGCAGGTCATCGACGTCAACATGGACGAGGGGATGATCGACGGGGTCGCGGCCATGGACCGCTTCCTCAAGCTCATCGCCTCCGAGCCCGACATCAGCCGCGTGCCGGTGATGGT
>NZ_JBFUMD010000465.1:0-3064 GCF_054049555.1 Nocardioides sp. P5_C9_2 | reverse complement strand
GTCGTGCAGGGCCAGCACCGTGGCGATGGCCTCGAGCGCCCCGGCGCCGCCGAGCAGGTGCCCGGTCATCGACTTGGTGCTGGTGACGACGCACCGGTCGACGTGCTCGCCGAGCACKGCGTGCAGCATCAGGCCCTCGGCGATGTCGCCCTTGGGGGTCGAGGTGGCGTGCGCGTTGACGTGCACCACGCTGGCGGGGTCGACCTCGCCCTCCCGCATGGCCATCGTGATGGCGCGGGTGCCTCCGCGACCCTCGGGGTCGGGCTGGGCGATGTCGTGGGCGTCGTTGCTGATGCCGGCGCCGAGCGCGTAGGCGTAGATCGTGGCGCCGCGGGCCTTGGCGTGCTCCTCGGACTCGAGGACCAGCACGGATCCGCCCTCGCCGAGCACGAAGCCGTCGCGGGCCACGTCCCAGGGACGGGAGACCGTCGCCGGGTCGCCCTCGTTCTTGGAGAGCGCCATCATGTTGGCGAACGCGGCCATGGGCAGCGGGTGGATGGCGGCCTCGGTGCCGCCGGCCAGCACCACGTCGGCGCGGCCGAGGCGGATCAGGTCGATGGCCATGGCGATGGCCTCGTTGCCGGAGGCGCAGGCGGAGGTCGGGGCGTGCACCGCCGCGCGGGCGCCGTACTTGAGGCTCACGTTGGCCGCCGGGGCGTTGGGCATGAGCATCGGGACGGCGAGCGGCGAGACGCGCCGGGCGCCCTTCTCGAGCAGGATGTCGTAGTTGGCGAGCAGCGTGGTGACGCCGCCGATGCCGGAGGCGAGCGCCACGGCGAGGCGCTCGGGCTCGAGGCCCGAGTCCTCCAGGCCGGCGTCGGCCCACGCCTGGTCGGCCGCGACCATCGCGAACTGGCTGGAGCGGTCGAGACGGCGGGCCTTGACCCGGTCGAGGACCTCGGACGGCTCGACGGCCACCCGGCCACCGATCTTGACGGGGAGCTGCTCGACCCAGTCGTCGGTGAGGGGACGGATGCCGGACGTGCCGGCCAGCAGGGCCTGCCAGGTCGAGGTGACGTCACCGCCGACGGGGGAGGTGGTACCCAGTCCGGTGACCGCTACGCGGGTCGAGCTCATCAGGTCTTCCGTTCTCGAGGAGGGTGGTGCGGGCGGCGGCCGGTGGCCGGGCGATCGCCCGGCCACCAGACGACCTCAGCCCTGGGCGCGCTCGATGAAGGCGACGGCGTCGCCGACGGTCTTGAGGTTCTTGACCTCGTCGTCGGGGATCGTGACGCCGAACTTCTCCTCGGCCGCCACGACGACCTCGACCATCGACAGGGAGTCGACGTCCAGGTCATCGACGAACGACTTGTCGAGCTGCACGTCGTCGGCGTCGATGCCGGYGACCTCGTTGACGATCTCGGCGAGGTCGGCGCGGATCTCTTCGGTGGTGGCCATGTTGGGGGGCCTTCCTTCCTGGTGGGTGCTGCGTGATGGGTACTGCCTGGTGGTGAAACGGGGGTGGTGGTGAAACGGGCGGGTCAGGGGACCGTGACGACCTGGGCGGCGTAGGAGAGTCCCGCGCCGAAGGCGATCAGCAGGGCGGTGTCTCCGCTCTTCGCGTCGCCCTCCTCGATCATCCGGTTGAGCGCGAGCGGGACCGACGCGGCCGAGGAGTTGCCCTGGTCGGCGACGTCGCGGGCGATGCGGACGTGCGGGGGCAGCTTCATCGACCGGGCCATCGCGTCGATGATGCGCATGTTGGCCTGGTGCGGGACGAAGACATCGAGGTCGTCGAGGGTGATGCCGGCGCGGTCGAGGGCCTGCTGGCCGATCTTGGCCATGGCGAAGGAGGCCCACCGGAACACCGGGTTGCCCTGCATCACCAGGTGCGGCATCACGCCGCTGCCCGGCATCTCGGGACTGCCGACCACGTCGCGCCAGTCCTCGCGCTGCCGGATCAGGTCGAACTGCTCACCGTCGGAGCCCCACACGACCGGACCGATGCCGGGGGTGTCGCTGGGTCCGACGACCGCCGCGCCCGCCCCGTCGGCGAAGATGAAGGCGGTGCCGCGGTCGGTGAGGTCGAGGATGTCGGTGAGGCGCTCGACGCCGATGACCAGGACGTAGCGGGCGCTGCCGGCACGCACGAAGTCGGAGGCCATCGAGATGCCGTGGCAGAACCCGGAGCATGCCGCCGAGATGTCGAACGCGGCGGCCTGGTCGGTGCCGAGCTCGTGTGCGACCGCGGTGGCGACGGCGGGGGTCTGCAGCAGGTGGCTGACGGTGGCGACGACCACGCAGTCGATCTGGGCGGCGTCGAGGCCGGCGCGCTCGATCGCGACCCGCGAGGCCTCGACCGACATCATCTGGACCGACTCGTCCGGTCCGGCCCAGCGCCGCGTCTTGATGCCCGAGCGTTGCTGGATCCACTCGTCGCTCGAGTCGATCGCGTCGACGACCTCGGAGTTGGGCACGAGGCGCACGGGCCGGTAGGCACCCACACCGAGGATCGCGGCGTGCGGCGAGCCGGAGCCGGGGGTGATCGCGGCGCCCATCAGACGGCACCGCCCTGCGGGTGCAGGCGGACCAGGGGCTGGCCGGGGGAGACGATGTCGCCGTCCTCCACGAGCCACTCGACGACCTGTCCGCCGTGCAGCGCGGTGACCGGGGTCCGGTCGCGGGTGCTCGCGACCTCACCGATCGTGCAGCCGGGCGGCAGGACGTCGACGTCGGCCGCCTCCGCGGAGCGGTGGAAGGTGCCCTTGCCGGGAGAGACGACCATCCGCCACGTGGGCGTGGTCTCGATGACCGACTGCTCGCCGTGCTTGTTGACGAACGCACGGGCGGCGTCGAGCTGGTCGGGCGTCTTGAGGGCGAAGGTGTCCACGCCCTTCATGGCGCGCTTGGCGATGCCGGTCAGGGTGCCGGCCGGCGGCATCTCGAGGATGCCGGTCACGCCGAGGTCGAGCATGGCGTCCATGCACAGGTCCCAGCGGACGGGGGCGGCGATCTGGCCGACGAGCCGGGCCAGCACCTCGCGGCCGTCGTGGACGACCTGGCCGTCACGGTTGGAGATCACCGCGGTACGGGGGTCGTGGGTGGAGACCGAGCGGGCCAGGGA
>NZ_JBFUMD010000464.1:0-3077 GCF_054049555.1 Nocardioides sp. P5_C9_2 | reverse complement strand
GGCTCCCTAAGGCGAGACCCACCGACACCGGTGATAATTCCAATAATTCGCGTTCATTCTGCGAAGACCTCGTGGTGGAGCTGGCGGGAATCGAACCCGCGTCCTCGAGCGTCGAACCAGGTCTTCTCCGGGTGCAGTCAGTGTTGTCGCTTTTCTCGGCCCCGGCGCTCGCACAGACACGTCGCCGACAGGCCCAGTCAGGATGAAGTCCCGGCCACCCCTCCTGACAGAGAGTGGCCAGCAAGTCCTCTAGATGAGGCCTGGGTCCGGGACGAGGACAGGTGCCCGGTCAGACCCTTCGGTCACTGCTCAGGCAGCGAGAGCGAAGTCGTTGCGATTGGTGTTGGCAACTATGGTTTTGCAGCGATCGTTAACGAGATGACGCTGCCTTCTCGACCCGCTTCCCCTGGGACTAACGTCCCAAGTCGAAACCGATCAGCCCCTCTTGAGTTGTGTCGTGCGGTGGTACGTCGTCAGTCTACGGGTCAACACCGACAGGCGTCGCATGCATTCCCCGTACGACGTCCCGCTCAGCCGATCAGCGCGTGGCCGTTGTCCCAGCAGACGGCGCGCAGCCAGTCRTCGCCGAGGTCGAGCCGGCCGAGCGCCTCGAGCTGGTGTGCGTACGGGTAGGGGATGTTCGGGAAGTCGGACCCGAGCAGCACCTTGCCGGCCAGTCCGAGGTCGCGCAGCCGCGGCAGCAGTGCGGCCGGGTAGACCCCGCCCATCTCGGAGAAGAAGTCCGTGAAGACCATCGTGGTGTCGAGCGCGACCTGCTCGGACCGCTCGGCGAGGGCGAGGAAATCGGCGTACTCCGGGGCGCCCGCGTGGGCGATGACGAGCCGCAGCCGCGGGTGCCGGTCCAGCAGGGCGGCGACCGGCGCGGGGCCGGTGTGCTCCGTCGGGACCGGGCCGCTGCCCGCGTGCAGCACGACCGGCGTGCCTGCCTCGGCCACCAGTCCCCACGCGTCGTCCAGGAGCGGGTCGGTGACGTCGAAGCCCCCGACCTGCACGTGCACCTTGAAGACCTCGACCGAGACGAGCCGGGCGGCGACGTACGACGCCGCGGACTCCTCGGGGAAGAACGTCCCGCAGACCGCGGCCTCGGGCACCCCGGCCGCGAAGCCGGCCGCCCAGTCGTTGAGCCAGTCGGCCATCCCCGGCCGGTGCGCGTAGGGCAGGGCGGTGAAGCGGGCGACGCCGAGCGAGCGGAGGACCTCGACCAGCGCGTCGTCGGTGTCGCGGTAGTGCAGCGGCCACGGGCGGCCGATGAGCGGGCCGGCGGCGTCGAACTGGGCGCGCACCTTGGCCATCACCTGCGGCGGCAGGAAGTGGGTGTGGATGTCGACGACGCCCGACAGCCCGAGGGCCGCGGTCCACTCCCGCACCGTCGCGTCGGCGGCGGGTCCCGAGCGGGAGACCATCAGTCGGTGTGGCCCTTGAGCCGGCGCTGGACGGCCTGCTCCTTCTCCCGGTTGGCCTGCCGCTCGGCCAGCGAGTGGCGCTTGTCGTACTCCTTCTTGCCCTTGGCCAGGGCGATCTCGACCTTGGCCCGACCGTCCTTGAAGTAGAGCGAGAGCGGGATGATGGTGAAGCCCTTGTCGCCGACCTTGCGCTCGAGCTTGGTGATCTCGGCCCGGTTCAGGAGCAGCTTGCGCTTGCGTCGCGCGGCGTGGTTGGTCCAGGTGCCCTGCGCGTACTCCGGGATGTGGACGCCGTGCAGCCACACCTCGCCGTTGTCGAGGTCGACGAACCCGTCGACCAGGCTCGCGCGCCCGGCGCGCAGCGACTTGACCTCGGTCCCCTGCAGCACCATGCCGGCCTCGAAGGTGTCCTCGATGAGGTAGTCGTGGCGCGCTTTCTTGTTCTGCGCGATCAACCGGTTGCGCTGGTCCTTCGCGGTCTCCTTGGCCATGGCGCCATCCTCTCAGCCGCCCGCAACCGGGAAAGCATCCGCGGTGGCTGCGCGGCTCAGAACCAGTTCTCGGGGTCGACGGCCGTGCCGTTGGCCATCACCGTGAAGTGCAGGTGGCAGGCGGTCGACCAGCCGGTGTCCCCGACGTACCCGATGACCTGGCCGCGCTGCACCTGCGCGCCCGTGCCGACGGTGTAGCTGCTGGCGTGGTTGTAGATGGTGGCGATGCCGGTGCCGTTGAGGACGCCGTCGTCGATGATGAGCCGGTGGCCGTAGACGTCGCTCCAGTACGACGAGACGACGCGGCCCGACGCGGCCGCGTGGATGGGCTGTCCGCACCCGCCACCGAAGTCCGTGCCGTCGTGCAGGCCCCAGTAGCCGTAGATCGGGTGGGTGCGCCAGCCGAAGGGCGAGGTGACCCCTCCCGCGACCGGCATCATCAGGCTGCCGCCGCCGCTGCTGGCGACGCTGCGCCCCTGGGCCGCGGCCTTGGCGCGCGCGCGGCGCAGCGCCGCGGCGGCCCGCTTGCGCAGCATCTCCTCGATCCGGTCGGCCTCGCGCTCGAGCTGCTGGAGCTGGCGCAGGTCGGCGGCGCGAGCCTTGGTGGCCTCGGAGCGGGCCGAGGACCGCTCACTGACAAGGGCGACGACCGAGGCCTTGGCCGTCYCGGCCTCGGACTCGAGCTGCTGGGTGAGGGCGAGGTTGTCGGCCGCCTGCTGGCGCTTGATCGCGACGTCGTCGCGGGCCTCCTCGACCTGGCGCTCGTGCACCTCCAGCAGCACCTTGGCCGCGTGGAGCGCGTCGAAGGCACGCGACTCGCGACCGACGATCACGTCGCGCACCTCGTCGTGCCGGGTCAGGTCGTCCGTGGACGCCGACTCGAGCATCGAGGAGAAGGCGAGCAGCTGCGGGTCACCCTCCGTGTAGATGTCCGAGACGGTGCTGGCGACCTTGGCGGCCTGCTCGTCCATGCTCTGGCGACCGGCGACGAGCTCGGCCTCGGCGGTGGCCAGGTCGGCCTCCGCCTGGGTCAGCGCGGCCTGCATCTCGGCATCGCGCTCGGCCGCGACCGCGACCCGGCCGCGGGCCGTCGCCAGCTCGTTGCGGGCGGTCGCCAGCTGCGACCGCGCCGCCTCGAGCCGCTCGCTGGCGGCACGCAGCC
>NZ_JBFUMD010000463.1:0-3091 GCF_054049555.1 Nocardioides sp. P5_C9_2 | reverse complement strand
ATCCACAGCAGCGCCATGCCGGGGGCCTCGTAGATGCCGCGCGACTTGGCCTCGATGATCCGGTTCTCGATCTGGTCGGACATGCCGAGGCCGTGTCGCCCACCGATCTCGTTGGCCTTCATCACCAGCTGGACCGGATCGGCGTACGACGTGCCGCCGATGGCGACCGGCCGACCCTGCTCGAAGCGGATGGTGACGTCCTCGGTGGCGATCTCGACCGAGGGGTCCCAGAACTTCACGCCCATGATCGGCTGGACCGTCTCCAGGGACACGTCGAGGTGCTCCAGCGTCTTGGCCTCGTGGGTGGCACCCCAGATGTTGGCGTCGGTGGAGTAGGCCTTCTCCTTGCTGTCGCGGTAGGGCAGGCCGCGCTCGGTGAGCCACTGGCTCATCTCGGTGCGACCGCCGAGCTCGTGCACGAAGTCGGCGTCGAGCCACGGCTTGTAGATGCGCAGCTCGGGGTTGGCGAGGAGCCCGTAGCGGTAGAACCGCTCGATGTCGTTGCCCTTGAAGGTGGAGCCGTCGCCCCAGATGTCGACGTCGTCCTCGTGCATGGCGCGGACCAGCATCATGCCGGTGACGGCCCGGCCCAGCGGCGTGGTGTTGAAGTAGGCGCGCCCGCCGGAGCGGATGTGGAAGGCGCCGCACGCGAGCGCGGCCAGCCCCTCCTCGACCAGCGAGGTGCGGCAGTCGACCGCACGGGCGATCTCGGCGCCGTACTCCCGCGCGCGGTCCGGGACGCCGGAGATGTCGGGCTCGTCGTACTGGCCGATGTCTGCCGTGTACGTGCACGGGACGGCGCCCTTGGCGCGCATCCAGGCGACCGCCACCGAGGTGTCGAGGCCGCCGGAGAAGGCGATGCCGACGCGTTCGCCGACGGGGAGGGAGGTGAGGACCTTGCTCACTTAGATGTCGTCCTTTGCGGGGTGGGGGGAGGTGGTGTCGTGGTTGGCCAGACGCAGGAAGCGCTGGGCGAGCGCCTCTCCGCCGGCCGCGTCGCGGCCGATGACGAGCACGGTGTCGTCGCCGGCGATCGTGCCGAGCACGTCGCCGAGATCGGCCTTGTCGAAGGCGCTGGCCAGGAACTGGGCGGCTCCCGGCGGGGTCCGCAGCACGACCAGGTTGGCACTCGCGTCCGCGCTGACGAGCAGCTCGCCGCACAGCCGCGCCAGTCGGTCCAGGGCCGCGGCCGTCTCCCGGGTCGCGCCCGGCGACCGGTCCCCGCCCTCGGCAGGGACGGCGTACACGAGGGAGCCGGAGGCGCTGCGGATCTTGACCGCGTCGAGCTCGTCGAGGTCGCGGCTCAGGGTCGCCTGGGTGACGTGCACCCCGCGGCCGGCGAGCAGCTCGGCCAGCTCGGTCTGCGAGCGGACGTCGTGGTGGGTCACGAGGTCGATGATGCGCTGGTGGCGCGCGCTCTTGGTGGTGGGGCTGGTCGCCGTGTCGTTCATGCGCGCTCCAGCAGCCACGTGAGGATCGCCTTCTGGGCGTGGCGACGGTTCTCCGCCTCGTCCCAGACGACGCTCCGAGGACCGTCGATCACGTCCGCGTCGATCTCGGTGCCGCGGTAGGCGGGCAGGCAGTGCATGACGATCGCGTCCGCGTCGGCGTGGGCGAGCAGGTCGCCGGTCAGCGAGTACGGCGTGAAGAGACGCAGCCGCTCGGCCGCCTCCTCCTCACGTCCCATCGACACCCACGTGTCGGTGACGACGACCGCTGCGCCGGCGGCCGCGGTGGCGGGGTCCCGCTCGAGGGTCACCGACCCGCCGGTCGCCCGGGCGACCTCACGGGCCCGGGCCACGACCGTCGCGTCGGGCTCGTGGCCCTGTGGCGCGCCGACGGTGACGTGCATGCCCGCCGTGGCGCCGGCCAGGACCCAGGAGTTGCCCACGTTGCAGGCCCCGTCCCCGACGAACGCGACCCGGGTGCCGGCCAGCGTGCCGACGTGCTCGCGGACGGTCTGCAGGTCGGCGAGCAGCTGGCAGGGGTGGAACTCGTCGGTGAGCGCGTTGACCACGGGTACGCCGGCGTGCTCGGCCATCGTGACCAGGTCGACCTGGTGGGCCGTGCGCCACACGATCGCGGAGGCCTGGCGGCCCAGCACGCGGGCGACGTCCTCGACGGACTCGCGCTCCCCCATGGCGGCGAGGCCGCCGTCGACGGTCATCGCGTGCCCGCCGAGCTCGGCGATGCCCGCCGAGAAGGAGACCTGCGTGCGCAGCGTGGGTCGGTCGAAGACCAGGGCGACGGTGCGGGGACCCTCGAGCGGGCGGAGCGCGAACGGGTCCGCCTTGAGGGCGGCCGCGAGGTCGAGGACCTCGGCCTGCTCGGCCGGGGTGAGGTCGTCGTCTGCCAGCAGGTGCCGCATCAGGCTCCCCCTCCCGTGTCGGTCCGCGCGCCCGCCACGATCCCGCCGAAGGCGGCCGCGAAGGCCTCGACGTCGGACTCGGAGAGCACCAGCGGCGGCACGAACCGCAGGGTCGAGGGTCCGGTCGCGTTGAGCAGGTAGCCGGCGTCGCGCCCGGCGTCGACCACAGCGGCGGCGTCGTCGGCGTCGAGGTCGGCGGCGAGCATCAGGCCGTGGCCCCGCACCCCGGTGACCGACGGCTGGTCGGCCAACGCGTCGGCGAGACGCCTGCCGACCCGCTCGACATGGTCGAGGAGCCCGTCGCGCTCGATGGTGTCGAGCACCGCGAGCGCGGCCGCGCAGGCCACCGGGTTGCCGCCGAACGTGGTGCCGTGGTGGCCGGGCCGGAGCAGGTGACCCGCGTCGCCCAGGGCGATGGTCGCCCCGATCGGGATGCCGCCGCCCAGACCCTTGGCCAGGGTGACGACGTCGGGGGTCACTCCCCCCGCGAACGGCAGCTGGTGGGCGAACCAGGCCCCGGTGCGACCGATGCCGGTCTGCACCTCGTCGAGCCACAGCAGCGCGCCGTGGTGGGAGGTGATCTCCCTCGCCGAGGCGAGGTAGCCGTCGGGGGCCACGTGCACTCCGGCCTCGCCCTGGATCGGCTCGAGGACGACGGCGGCGGTCTTGTCGGTGACCGCGGCGGCGAGAGCGGCCTCGTCGCCGTACTCCACGAACGTGACG
>NZ_JBFUMD010000462.1:0-3098 GCF_054049555.1 Nocardioides sp. P5_C9_2 | reverse complement strand
CGTCGATCCACTCCGGCGCGAGGATGCCCGGGGCRCTGACCCCGATGAAGACGTCGGCGTCGACGAGCACGTCGTGGAGGCTGCCGGTGGCGCGGCGCGGGTTGGTGACCCCCGCGAGCTCGAGATGAGCCGGGGAGAGGGTGGTGTCGTCGGCCGACAGGGCGCCCTCGCGGTCCACCACCACGACGTCGCCCGCTCCCGCGGCGAGGAGGAGCGTGACGATCGCGGTGCCGGCCGCACCGGCCCCGGAGACCACGATGCGCACCTCGCCGAGGGACTTCTTGACGCAGCGCAGCGCGTTGGTGAGCGCCGCCAGCACCACGATCGCGGTGCCGTGCTGGTCGTCGTGGAAGACGGGGATGTCCAGCGACTCCCGCAGCCGGCGCTCGATCTCGAAGCAGCGCGGGGCGGCGATGTCCTCGAGGTTGATGCCGCCGAAGCCGGGCGCGATCATCTCGACCGCGCGGACGATCTCGTCGGTGTCCTGGGTGGCCAGGCAGATGGGCCAGGCGTCGATGTCGGCGAAGCGCTTGAAGAGCGCCGCCTTCCCCTCCATGACGGGCAGCGCGGCGCCGGGACCGATGTTGCCCAACCCCAGGACGGCCGAGCCGTCGGTGACCACCGCCACCGAGTTGCCCTTGATGGTGAGGCGGCGTRCGTCGGCGGGGTTGTCGTGGATGGCCATGCTCACCCGGCCCACGCCCGGGGTGTAGGCCATCGACAGGTCGTCGCGGGTGCGCAGCGGGACCTTGGACTCGACCGAGATCTTGCCGCCGATGTGGAGCAGGAAGGTGCGGTCGCTGACCTTGTGGACCACGACGCCCTCGAGGGCCTCGACGGCCCGGACGAGCTCCTTGGAGTGGGCCTCGTCGGAGGCCGAGCAGGTCACGTCGACGACGAGGCGGTCGTGCCGCGACTCGGTGACGTCGATGGCGGTGACGACCCCGCCGCCCTCCGCGATGGTGGTCGCGACGGTGCCCACGACGCCGTGGTCGGGAGCGGTGTGCAACCGCATGGTGATCGAGTACGACGAAGCGGTGGCAGCCATGGCCCGACCCTCCCCCGCCGCGGAGGTTACGGGCAAGTCACCTGCGTTTCGTGAGACGGACGCGGGACGGGCGCGCGGGGCGCGCGGTGCGTCAGAGGACCGACTCGATGTCGGACCCGATCTTCTCCGGCTTGGTGGTGGGGCCGAAGCGGTCGATCACGGCGCCGTCGCGGCCGATGAGGAACTTGGTGAAGTTCCACCGGATCTTGCCGCCCAGCAGGCCCGACCTCTCGCTGCGCAGCCACGCGAAGAGCGGGTGCGCCTCGTCGCCGTTGACGTCGACCTTGGCGAACAGCGGGAAGTCGACGCCGAAGTTCCGCTCGCAGAACGACGCGATCTCGTCGTCGCTGCCCGGCTCCTGGCCGCCGAACTGGTCGCACGGGAAGCCGAGGACCGTGAAGCCGCGCTCACCGTAGGTGTCCTGCAGCTCCTGCAGTCCCTTGTACTGCGGGGTGAAGCCGCACTGCGAGGCGGTGTTGACGACGAGCACCACCCGACCCTCGTACGTCGCGAGGTCGGTCTCGGTGCCGTCGATGCTGGTGGCCTTGAAGTCGCCCAAAGAGGTCATGCGCGTCCTTCGGAGCCAGGTGCGGGATCGGATGGGTCCGACCGGCGACGTCGCGAGCGCCACAGGAGGCCCAGCACCAGGAGCAGCACGGCGTCGGCGACCAGCGTGGTCCACAGGCCGGCATGCCCGGCCACCTCCCCGGAGGCCGTGTGCCGCGACGGCTGGCCCTCCAGGACCCGCACCGTGATGGACCCGCTCTGCTCGGCGTCCGTCCAGGTGTCCCGGTCGACCTCGGAGGCCCAGGTGCCCTGCTCGGGGTCGACGTCCCGGGGGAACCGGTAGCTCACCCACCACCGCGGCTCGGCGTCGGTGCCGAGGTTGCGGGCGGCGGTGACCTCGGCGCGCACGTCCGTCCCGGCGCTGTCGACCCGCGCGTCGGTCCACGACGACATCACGAGCGGCAGGTTGACCAGCACCACCACAAAGGCCAGCACGGCCACGTTCTTGAGCCGTCGGCGGTCCGCCAGCAAGGACGACAGGGCGGACATGTGGACCAGTATCGGCGTGGCGGGTTTGCGACCCGACACCCGGTGGAACGAGGCAGGTGATCCACACCACCACGAGGGGACCACATGACGCACCGATCTCGCCTGGGAGGCGTGGCGCTCGTCGCCGTGCTCGCCCTGATCCTCACCAGCTTCGCCGCCGCGCCGGYCACCGCCGCCGGCAAGCGCACCAAAGGCAGGGTGTCCTACGGCAGCACCACCTGGGCGGCCGGCACCTCCGGCTACGCCATCAAGGGCAAGGCCTCCGGCCCGAAGCGCAGGGTCGTCCTGCAGGTCAAGTGGGCCGACGGCTGGCACACCATCGACAAGACGAAGACCAAGCGCAAGGGCACGTACAGGTTCACCGGCTCCTTCGACTGGTACGGAGCCCACAAGCTCCGCGTCCTGGTCCCCCAGAAGAAGCGCTTCCGCGCCAAGGCCTTCAAGGCCAAGAAGTTCACGGTGGTCGTGCCGTGGGCCCCCCGCGGTGCCACCTCGTCGTACCTCCCCTTCTCCGGCCAGGGACTGACCTTCCGGTGGAACCCGTGCGAGACGATCAAGTACCGCATCAACCCCGGCCTCGGCGGCCCCGGCGCGGTGCCGATCACGCTCGAGGCGATGGAGCTCCTCGAGCGTGCCACCGGCTTCCGGTCCAAGTACGTCGGCACCACGACCGCCGTCCCGATCCGCGGCGACCGCCACCCGCGGGGCACCGACCTCGTCATCGCCTGGTCGCACCAGGACCTCGACCCCGGCCTCGTCGGCGCGGTGGGCGTGGGCGGCACCGGGCGGTCCCCGATCGCGAGGTTCAAGAAGAGCAGGAAGCCGACCTGGCGCATCGCGAAGCCCGGCGTGACCATGAACATGGCCTACGGCGCCGAGTACCCGATGACCATGGACGACCCCAACACCGAGACCATGGGCCTGGTCCTCATCCACGAGCTCGGGCACGCCTTCGGTCTCGACCACTTCGCGGACGACATCCAGGTCATGCACC
>NZ_JBFUMD010000461.1:0-3099 GCF_054049555.1 Nocardioides sp. P5_C9_2 | reverse complement strand
TCCTCGATCCCGACAACGCGAAGTTCCGCGTCCCCCGGGTGCACCGGGCGGTGTACGCGGCGCGGTTCGGTCGGGAGACCTACGAGACCCGGTTCGCCGACGACTCCGACGGGCTGCGCGGTGACATGGCCTGGGAGCGGGGGTGGCACACGAACTACGACACCGCCGCGCTGGTGGCGCTCCTCGAGGACGCCGGCCTCACGCCCCTGCTCAAGGACGGCGCCAACCTATTCTGGAGGTTCTGGCAGGTCCCCGCCCTCCTCGGGCCCCGGTCCCTGCGCCGGCTGTACGACGCCCCGCTGCGGGCCGACGGCCGGCTGTTCCGGAGCGCCAACCTCTTCCTGACGGCGTACCGCACCGGCGACCCGACCCCGCCGGAGGTGGCCGATGGGGCCACCTGACTTCGTCTACATCGGGCCGGACAAGGCCGGCTCGACGTGGCTGCACGAGGTCCTGCGGACGCACCCGCAGGTGTTCCTGACGCCGGCCAAGGGCCTGTACTTCTTCGACCGCCACCCCGAACGCGGCCGCGACTGGTACGTCAGCCAGTTCGACGGCGCCGGAGCGCGGCACCACGTGCGGGGCGAGATCTGCCAGGACTACCTGGCCCATCCCGAGGCGGCCGGGCGGATGGCCGCGTTCTGGGACCGGGACCCGGTGCGTCTGATGGTCACCCTGCGTGACCCGGCCGAGCGCGCCTTCTCCTCCTACCTGCACATGCTGAGGTCGGGATGGCGGGCCGGCACGTTCCTGGAGGCCCTCGAGCGCTATCCCGAGCTGCTCGAGCACGGCCGCTACGGCACCCAGCTCGAGCGGTTCCGGAGCCGGTTCGGGAGGGACGCACTGCACGTCGCCGTCTTCGACGACCTCCAGGCCGACCCGCAGGCCTTCCTCGACGCCGTCTGCTCGTGGCTCGGCGTCGAACGGCTGGTGCTCGACGCGGCGACGCAGCAGCCGGTGCTGCCGGCCGGTCGGGCGAGGTCGGTGGCGGTGTCCCGCCTGGTCAGCTGGGGGGCGCACGCGCTGCGGGAGCGGGACGGCGGTGACCTCGTGGGGAGGGTCAGGAGCGCACCGCTGGTGCAGCGTGCCCTGTACCGGCCGCTGGCCGACGAGCGGCCGAGGCTGACGCCGGAGGAACGGTCCCGTGTCCAGGCCGAGCTCGCGGCAGAGGTGTGGCTGGTGGACGAGACCTACGGGCTCGGGCTGGCGCGCCGCTGGGGCTGGCCGCCACCTCCGGGCGATCGCGGTACCACCTGATGGTGCGCATCAGGGCCTCCTCGAGGGGGACCACCGGGCGCCAGCCCAGCTCGCGGCCGGCGAGGGCGATGTCCGGGCGTCGTACCGTCGGGTCGTCGACGGGGCGCGGCACGAACGCGATCTCGCTGGTGGAGCCCGCCAGGTCGCGGACCAGCAGGGCGAGGTCGAGCACCGACATCTCGCGCGGGTTGCCGAGGTTCATGGGTCCGGGATGCCCCGAGCGCACCAGCCGCAGGAGCCCCTCCACGGCATCGTCGACGTAGCACAGCGACCGCGTCTGGGAGCCGTCGCCGGTGACGGTGAGGGGTTCACCGCGCAGCGCCTGGCGGATGAAGGTGGGGACGGCCCTGCCGTCGTCCACGCGGAGCCGGGGCCCGAAGGTGTTGAAGAGGCGCACGATGGCGGTGTCGACGCCGTGGGTGGTGCGGAAGGCGGTGGTGAGCGACTCGGCGAACCGCTTCGCCTCGTCGTACACCGAACGCGGGCCCACCGGGTTGGCGTGACCCCAGTACGACTCCGGCTGCGGGTGGACGCGCGGGTCGCCGTAGACCTCCGAGCTCGACGCGACCAGGAAGCGGGCCGCGTGCTCCCTCGCCAACGTCAGCGCGTGCAGCGTGCCGACCGCACCCACGTGCAGGGTCTCGACCGGGAGTCGCAAATAGTCGGCGGGCGACGCCGGCGAGGCGAGGTGGAGGACGACGTCGACCCTGCCGGTGACGGGCAGCCCCTCGGTCACGTCGGCCTCCACCAGGTCGAAGCCGGGGTGCTCCGCCAGGTGCGCGACGTTCTCCGGGCGACCGGTGAGGAAGCTGTCGACACAGGTCACCCGGTGCTCCTCGGCGAGCAGGCGCTCGCACAGGTGCGACCCCAGGAAGCCGGCGCCGCCGGTGACGACCACGCGCGGCTGAGTCATGCGCCACTATGGCCACGCTCCGCCTCCCGGCGCGACGTGGGACGAGGCTCATCCCTCGAATGGGGGACGGGCGGTCAGGCGCTGAGGCGCTCCCCCGTGTCGGTGTCGAAGACGTGGACGTCGCGCGGGTCCGTGGTCACGTGGATGACGTCGCCCTTCTTCACCGAGTCCCGCTGCGTCACCCGCACGATCACCGAACCGGGGACGCCCTCGACGTCGGAGGTGCCGTAGACGAAGGCATCGGCGCCCAGCTCCTCGACCACCGTGACCTGGACGGGCAGGCCACCTGCGTCGGCCGACACCTGCCGCCACGACTCCGGCCGGACGCCCACGGTGATGGCTCCGGACATCCGCGAGGCGGCGGCCGGGTCGACCGGCACCAGGTAGTCGCCGATGCGCGCCTGCCCGGACTCGTCGGCGCGCGCCTTCAGCAGGTTCATCTGCGGCGAGCCGATGAAGCCGGCGACGAAGAGGTTGACCGGCCGGTCGTAGAGGCCGAGGGGTGTGTCCACCTGCTGGAGGACACCGAGGTTCATCACCGCCACCCGGTCGCCCATGGTCATCGCCTCGACCTGGTCGTGGGTGACGTAGACCGTGGTGACCCCCAGGTCCGCCTGCAGCTTGGCGATGTCGGTGCGTGTCTGGACGCGCATCTTGGCGTCCAGGTTGGACAACGGCTCGTCCATGCAGAAGACCTGCGGGTTGCGCACGATCGCCCGACCCATCGCGACGCGCTGGCGCTGGCCGCCCGAGAGCGCCTTGGGCTTGCGGTCGAGGTACTCCTCGAGGCCGAGCATGCGCGCCGCCTCGGCGACCCGCTGGTCCCGCTCGGCCGACGGCATCTTGGCCATCTTGAGCGAGAAGGCCATGTTGTCGCGGACCGACATGTGCGGGTAGAGCGCGTAGTTCTGGAACACCATCGCGATGTC
>NZ_JBFUMD010000460.1:0-3102 GCF_054049555.1 Nocardioides sp. P5_C9_2 | reverse complement strand
TCGTCGGTCTGCGCACCGCCCGGGGCGAAGGCGCCCTGGAGCTGCAGCTGGGTCTGGGCGCCGGCCGCGGTGGCCGGCGTGGCCGGCCCCTTGCGGGCCCGGCGCTGGGGACCACGCTCGGCCTTGTTGCGACCGACCAGCGACTCGCCCTCGCCGCCACCGGACGCGGCCGGGTTCGACAGGTCCATGTCGGAGAGGTCCACCGGGGCGTCGGCGGAGCCGGCCTTCTGGGCCATCCCGAGGTAGGGGTCCGACTCGGTCTGCGGAGCCGCGGGTGGTGCGGCGGCAGCCGCGGCAGCCTCCTCGGCCGAGCCGATGGAGATGATCGGCGTACCGACATCCACCATCTCGCCCTCGGCGACCATCAGCGCCAGGACCGTGCCGGCGTACGGCGACGGCAGCTCGACGATCGACTTGGCGGTCTCGATCTCGACGATGATGTCGTTGATCTCGATCGTGTCGCCGGCCTTGACCTTCCACGCCACGATCTCGGCCTCGGTGAGGCCCTCGCCCACGTCGGGCAGCTTGAACTCGCTCATCAGAACTCCATGCTCCGGTCGACGGCGTCGAGGACGCGGTCGAGGTCGGGCAGCCACTCCTCCTCGATCCGGGACGGCGGGTAGGGGGTGTCGAAGCCACCGACGCGCAGCACCGGGGCCTCCAGGGAGTAGAAGCACTCCTCGGTGATGCGGGCCGACAGCTCGGCGCCCATGCCGAGGTTGACGTGCGCCTCGTGGACGACGACGGCACGACCGGTGCGGCGTACGGACTCGAAGACCGGCGCCATGTCGAGCGGCGAGAGGGTGCGCAGGTCGATGACCTCGATGTTCTTGCCCTCGGTCGCGGCGGCCTCGGCAGCCTTGAGCGCCGTCTTGACCGTCGGGCCGTAGGCCAGCAGCGTCGCGTCCGAGCCGGCGCGGACGGTGCGCGCGGTGAAGAGCGGGTCCGGGGTCGCCGACTCGTCGAGCTCGGCCTTGTCGGCGTGGTACTGCCGCTTGGGCTCGAGGAAGATGACCGGGTCGTCGCACGCGATGGCCTGCTGGATCATCCAGTAGCCGTCGATCGGGTTGGAGCACGCGACGACCTTGAGGCCGGGGGTGTGCGCGAACTGCGCCTCCGGGGACTCCGAGTGGTGCTCGACCGCACCGATGCCGCCACCGAACGGGATCCGGATGACCATCGGCATCTTCGACTTGCCCTGCGACCGGAAGGTCATCTTGGCGACCTGGCACACGATCTGGTCGTACGCCGGGTAGACGAAGCCGTCGAACTGGATCTCCACCACGGGGCGGTAGCCGCGCAGCGCCATGCCGACCGCGGTGCCGACGATGCCGGACTCGGCCAGCGGCGAGTCGATGACCCGGTCCTCGCCGAAGTCCTTCTGCAGTCCGTCGGTGATCCGGAAGACACCGCCGAGCTTGCCGACGTCCTCGCCCATGATGAGGACCTTGGGGTCGTCCTCCATGGCCCGACGCAGGCCCATGTTGAGGCCCTTGGCCAACGTGATCTTCTGCGTGCTCATCAGTGCGACTCCTCAAAGCTCGCGAGGTACGCCGCGTAGCCGTCGCGCTGGGCGGCGAGCTCGTCGGTCATCTCGGTGTAGACGTGGTCGAAGACGCTCATCGGCTGCGGGTCGGGCAGCGCCTTGCAGCCCTCGCGCAGGTGGTGGCCGAGCTCGTCGGCCTCGGCCTTGAGGTCGGTGAAGTACGCGTCGTCGACGAGCCCGTTGCGGCGCATGTAGACCTCGAGGCGGGCGATCGGGTCCTTGAGCTTCCAGTGCTCGAGGTCGTCGCTCATCCGGTAGCGGGTCGGGTCGTCGGTGGTGGTGTGGGCACCCATCCGGTAGGTGTACGCCTCGACCAGCGTCGGGCCCTGTCCGTCGCGGGCGCGCTGCAGCGCCGCCTGCGTCACGGCGTACGTCGCGAGGACGTCGTTGCCGTCGACGCGCACGCCGGGGAAGCCGAAGCCGAGGGCGCGCTGGTAGAGCGGGATCCGCGTCTGGCGCTCGATCGGCTCGGAGATGGCCCACTGGTTGTTCTGGCAGAAGAACACCACGGGTGCGTTGTAGGACGCCGCGAAGATGAAGCCCTCGTTGACGTCGCCCTGCGAGGACGCACCGTCACCGAAGTGGGCGATGACGGCCGCGTCGCGGTCGGGGTCGCCGGTGCCGACGACGCCGTCGCGCTGCATGCCCATGGCATAGCCGGTGGCGTGCAGCACCTGGGCGCCGATGACGATCGTGTAGAGGCCGAAGTTGTTGTCCTTCGGGTCCCACGCGCCCTGGTCGACGCCGCGGAACAGGCCGAGGAGGTCGAGCGGGTCGATGCCGCGGCAGTAGGCGACGCCGTGCTCGCGGTAGGTCGGGAAGACGTAGTCCTGGGGGCGCAGCGCGCGGCCGGCGCCGATCTGGGCGGCCTCCTGGCCGAGCAGCTGGGCCCAGATGCCGAGCTCGCCGTGCCGCTGGAGCGCGGTGGCCTCGGTGTCGATGCGCCGCGTGAGGACCATGTCGCGGTGGAAGCCGCGCAGCTCCTCTGCGGAGAAGTCGTGGTCGAACTCGTCGTGGTGGACGCGCTCACCCTCCGGGGTCAGCAGCTGGACGAGCTCGGGTCCACCGTCCTGCTGGCTGGGTCCGAAGACCTCCACCAGGTCGGGGCCAAATCCTCCGGGGTCGCTCATGGGGCTCCTTCGTGCGGCTAGCGGCGTCTCGGGGTCACCGGGATCGCCGACGGCTCGGGTGTGGTCGCCGGCGTGTGTGACCCCGACCACATGGTGCCCGCACGGTATCGAGGAGGCCCGCACGGGCGCCAATCGGGCCCTGCCGCGACGGCGTGCTTGGATCTCCCGGTGCTGCGCTCCCGGGTCGTCCWGATCGGCCTCCTCGTCGGCCTCGCCGCCGGCCCGCTCACCGGCGTGGTCCCCGTCGGCAAGGCGGTCCCGTCCGCCACGGCCGCGGACCCGGGCCGGCCGCGTCCCGTGCTGACCGGCGACTTCGCCGACCCGGCCGTGGCGGTCCTCGGGTCGGGGTACGTCGGCTTCTCCACCGGGAGCCTCGTCCCGCGGGCCGTGTCGGACCGACCCCGCGGCGCGTGGCGGGCCGCCGGG
>NZ_JBFUMD010000459.1:0-3105 GCF_054049555.1 Nocardioides sp. P5_C9_2 | reverse complement strand
GGCACTGACCCGGCACCTGCGCGAGCGCGGTGCGATGCGGGTCGGCATCTCCACCACGGAGACCGACCCGGCCGCCCTGCTGGAGCGGGTGCTCGCGTCCGCCGAGATGCGGGGCGCCAACCTCAGCGAGGCCGTCTCCACGCGGGAGGCGTACGTCGTCCCGGCCGTCGGTGAGAGGCGCTTCACGGTCGCCGCGGTCGACCTCGGGATCAAGGCCAACACCCCGCGGATGATGAGCGAGCGCGGCATCGAGGTCCACGTGCTGCCCGCCACGAGCACGATCGAGGAGGTCGTCGCCACCGGCGCCGACGGACTGTTCTTCTCCAACGGCCCCGGCGACCCGGCGGCCACCACGGCACAGGTGGAGCTGCTGCAGGCCGCCCTCGACCGCGGGCTGCCCTACTTCGGGATCTGCTTCGGCAACCAGCTCTTCGGCCGGGCCCTGGGCTTCGGCACCTACAAGCTGACCTACGGCCACCGCGGCATCAACCAGCCGGTGATGGACCGCACCACCGGCAAGGTCGAGGTCACGGCGCACAACCACGGGTTCGCCGTGGACGCGCCCCTCGTGGGCAGCACCACCACGCCGTACGGCGAGGCGAGCGTCAGCCACGTCTGCCTCAACGACGACGTCGTCGAGGGCCTCGAGCTGCGTTCCGCCGACGGCGACCTGCTCAGCTTCTCGGTGCAGTACCACCCCGAGGCCGCTGCCGGCCCGCACGACGCGGCGTACCTCTTCGACCGGTTCGTCGCCCTCATGAACGAGCGGAAGGAGGCCTGAGATGCCGAAGCGCGAGGACATCCGCAGCGTCATGGTCATCGGCTCCGGGCCGATCATCATCGGCCAGGCGTGCGAGTTCGACTACTCCGGCACCCAGGCGTGCCGGGTGCTCAAGGAGGAGGGCCTGCGGGTCGTCCTGGTCAACTCCAACCCGGCCACGATCATGACCGATCCCGAGTTCGCCGACGCGACGTACGTCGAGCCGATCACGCCGGAGTACGTCGAGAAGGTCATCGCCCAGGAGCGTCCCGACGCCCTCCTCGCGACCCTCGGCGGCCAGACCGCCCTGAACTGCGCGATGGCGCTGGACGAGCAGGGCGTGCTGGAGAAGTACGGCGTCGAGCTCATCGGCGCCAGCATCGAGGCCATCGACCGCGGCGAGAACCGCGAGGTCTTCAAGAAGATCGTCGCCGAGCTCGGCGGCGAGAGCGCCCGCTCGGTGATCTGCCACTCGATGGACGACCTGATCGCCGCGGCCGACGACCTCGGCTACCCGATGGTGGTCCGCCCGTCGTTCACGATGGGCGGCACCGGCTCCGGGATGGCGTACGACGAGAAGGACCTGCGCCGCATCGGCGGCTCGGGCCTCGCGGCCAGCCCGACCACCGAGGTGCTCCTCGAGGAGTCGATCCTCGGCTGGAAGGAGTACGAGCTCGAGGTCATGCGCGACACCGCGGACAACGTCGTGATCGTCTGCTCGATCGAGAACCTCGACCCGATGGGCGTGCACACCGGCGACTCGATCACGGTCGCGCCGGCGCTGACGCTGACCGACCGCGAGTACCAGAAGATGCGCGACCTGGCCATCGCGATCATCCGCGCGGTCGGCGTCGACACCGGCGGCTGCAACATCCAGTACGCCGTCAATCCCGAGGACGGTCGCCTGATCGTCATCGAGATGAACCCGCGCGTCTCCCGCTCCAGCGCCCTCGCGTCCAAGGCCACCGGCTTCCCGATCGCCAAGATCGCCGCCAAGGTCGCCATCGGCTACACGCTCGACGAGATCCGCAACGACATCACCGTCCGCGAGGACGGGCACAGCACGCCCGCGTCGTTCGAGCCCACCCTCGACTACGTGGTGGTCAAGGTCCCCCGGTTCGCGTTCGAGAAGTTCCCCGGCGCCGACACCACGCTGACCACGCACATGAAGAGCGTCGGCGAGGCGATGGCCATCGGCCGCAACTTCACCGAGGCACTCCAGAAGGCCCTGCGCTCCCTGGAGAGCAAGGGCGCGGTCTTCGACTTCGCTGAGCCGGTCGGCGACGCCGCCACGCTGCTCGAGACCTCCCGGCGGCCCACCGACGGTCGGCTGCGCACCGTCATGGACGCCATCCGGGCGGGGGCGACGCCGGAGCAGGTCTTCGAGCACACCGCGATCGACCCGTGGTTCGTCGACCAGCTGTTCCTGATCAAGGAGGTCGCCGACGAGGTGGCGCAGGCTCCCAAGCTCGACGTGGAGACGCTGCGCCTCGCCAAGCGGCACGGCTTCTCCGACGCCCAGGTCGCCGCGATCCGCGGGATGCGCGAGGACGTCGTCCGCGGCGTCCGCCAGGCGCTCGGCCTGCGGCCGGTCTACAAGACGGTGGACACCTGCGCCGCGGAGTTCGCCGCGACCACGCCGTACCACTACTCGTCGTACGACGAGGAGACCGAGGTGGTGCCCCGCGAGCGCGAGGCGGTCATCATCCTGGGCAGCGGGCCCAACCGGATCGGCCAGGGCATCGAGTTCGACTACTCGTGCGTGCACGCCTCCCTCGCGCTGAGCGAGGCCGGCTACGACACGATCATGGTCAACTGCAACCCCGAGACCGTCTCCACCGACTACGACACCTCCGACCGGCTCTACTTCGAGCCGCTCACGCTGGAGGACGTGCTGGAGATCGTGCACGCCGAGGAGCAGGCCGGCCCGATCGCCGGGGTCATCTGCCAGCTGGGTGGGCAGACGCCGCTCGGGCTCGCGCAGGGCCTCGCCGACGCCGGCGTGAAGATCGTCGGGACCACGCCCGAGGCGATCCACCTCGCGGAGGAGCGCGGCGCGTTCGGCAAGGTGCTCGCCGACGCCGGGCTGCCGGCCCCCAAGCACGGCATGGCCGTCACGTTCGCGGACGCCAAGCGGATCGCCGACGACATCGGCTACCCGGTGCTGGTGCGCCCGTCGTACGTCCTGGGCGGTCGGGGCATGGAGATCGTCTACGACGACGACCGGCTCCGCGCCTACATCGACGCGGCGACCGAGATCAGCCCCGAGCACCCGGTGCTGGTGGACCGCTTCATCGACGACGCGGTCGAGATCGACGTCGACGCGCTGTTCGACGGTCACGAGC
>NZ_JBFUMD010000458.1:0-3126 GCF_054049555.1 Nocardioides sp. P5_C9_2 | reverse complement strand
CCAGCCTCGCGATCCCGCCGGCACGACCGTCCGGCTCACGTCTGCACGAAACCTCTCGGAAGGAATCCCCCATGACCTCCGTCCTGCTGGTCGATGACCACGAGCTCATCCGCCAAGGCCTCGCCCGCGCCTTCGAACGCGACGCCGAGATGACCGTCGTCGGCCAGGCGGGGACCGTGGCCGAAGGAGTGGCGGCGTTCGAGTCGCTCCAGCCCGACGTGGTGGTGACCGACCTCCAGCTCCCCGACGGTCACGGCCTCCGCGTCGTGCGCGCGGTGCGCGCCTCCAGCGTCAGTGCCGGCGTCGTGGTGTTGACGATGCACGCCGGCGACGACCAGATCTTCGCGGCCATGGAAGCGGGGGCCTCGGCCTTCGTCGGCAAGGACACTAAGGCGGCCGAGGTGGTGAGCGCAGCACGTCACGCCGCCGTGGCACCCCGCACGTTCCTCTGCTCGGGACTGAGCGCGGCGATGATGCGGCGCACGTCGTCGCCCGCAACGCCGAAACTCTCCCGGCGCGAGGAGGAGGTCCTCGCCCTCCTCGCCGACGGTCTCGGCACTGGTGAGATCGCGTGCCGGCTCTACCTCAGCGAGTCGACGGCCAAGACCCACATCACCCACATCTACCAGAAGCTCGGCGCCGCCAACCGCGCACAGGCCCTGGTCACCGCCATGCGTCTCGGCCTGCTCGGCCCCCTGGCCCCGCAGCGCTTCTGACGGTGTCCCATCGGGCCAGTCGAGACGGTCCCGAAGGGTTCCACGAATAGTCACAAGAGACTAGTCAGGGACAGCCGATCACCCGATCCGTCGGCCCTCCGAACCCGGCAGAGTACTTCCTGAGTGGCCGCAAGGCCTTTCACCAAGACTCGCAGGACCACAACACACTCACACCAGGAGAACCACCATGATCCAGTTCCTCGCCATCATGCTCAATGCCCACCGCGACGAGGAGAAGGGTGCGACCGCCGTGGAGTACGGCCTCATGGTCGCCCTGATCGCCGTCGCCATCATCACCGTCGTCAGCACCCTGGGCACCAACCTCAGCGAACTCTTCACGAACGTCGGCACCGAGATCAAGAGCAACAGCACCAAGTGATCTGACGACCTGCAGGAATGGCCGATGCCCGCGCTAGCGGCGCGTCGGCCATTCCTTCGTTGCACGAGCACTCGAGGAGAAGTGATGCAGGTACGTCATCGAGACGAGGTCGGGGCCACGGCCGTGGAGTACGGCGTGTTGGTAGGACTCATTGCGATCGCAATCGTCGTGTCTGTGGGGCTCTTCGGTGGAACAGTCCGAGGCCTCTTCGAACTCATCCCGCCCAGCGTCTGGCCCTGAGTTACCGTCAGCCTCGCGATCGCGACCCGCTCCAGCACTGTGGGATGACTCGCCCACCACCACTGTGGCCACGCCGGTGGGATGGGATCGGCGATCGACCCCAGCGCCACGGTGCGCTGCATCTCGACGAAGGCATCCGGGTCACGTGTCGCGGCCAGGGCGTCCACGTCGGCCTTTCTCGATCTGCCGGCTTACCCCGCCTGGACCGGGCTCGACAGCAGTGGTCCCACCGCCGCCGCCACCGCCGCCAGCAGAAACGGCACCACCGCCGCGTCCCCCGACCGCGCGCTCCTCCACGGTTTCGAGTGAGGCGGGACCCGATCAACAGGCCCAGCAACCCCACCCCGGCCGCCGCTCCGAAGGCACCTAGCACCGTGCCGACGACCACGTCACAGTGACGCGCGTGCGCCAACTCGTGGGCGATCACGTTCAGCGCCTGGTCCTGCGGCAGCGAATCGACCAGCGTGTCGTAGACGACCACCCGCCGGGTGCCGCCGAACCCGGAGGCGCAGGGGTAGGGACGTCGTACGCCGGGACGCGTCGGCGACCAGCACCTCGTCGACCGGCATCCCCTCCGTGTCCGCCAGCCGAAGGATCTCGGTGCGCAGCCCCCCGCCGGCAGCGGCTCGAAGTGGTTGAAACCGGCTCCACCACCAGCGGGAGGTAAAGGAGGAGCACCACCAGGGCGAGACCGGCAACCACGATCAACGGTGCCGCATGCTCGCTCACGCCACCCGATTCATGAGGCCAACGAGACCAACCGGTTCCTCCAAGCAACGACAAGGCCTTGGACGGTCGTATCGTGCCGACGAAGGGCGGCGCCCAGATACATGCCGCCGGAGACACGTCGGAAGACGTCCAGCAACGCCTGCGTCCCCACCTCGTCGGCGAGGGTGTCGCAAGCCAGCCAGGCCAGCTCGTAGGCCGCCTCCAAGTCGGTGGCCCGGGTGTCGAACGCCGCTGCCCCCGGCAACCTCCGGGGGACCCCGCCGCGACGCACTAGGTCGATCGCACGCCCCGCGGTGATGGAGAGCGGCAGCCGGACGTCGCGCAGAGCGACGTAGTCGGCGAAGCCCTCCAGCAGCCACAGGTCCACAGCACTGGTGGCCGCGTCGGTCGCCACATGCACCATCTCGTGGCTCATCACGACCTGGGCGCCCACCCCGCGCAGGCCGCGGGTCACGTCCGGGTTGACGAAGACGTGGACCGGCGCGTCCAGGCTCCCCGAGCCGTCCGCGGTCGTGGTCACTGCGGCGATGCCGGCGTAGGTCCCCTCGGCCGCGTCGAGAGTGGCGTCCAACGACGACGCCGAGGCAGGCACCTCCACGACGACCAACGGGCGCCAGGACCCCAGCACACGGCGCACGACGGCGGCGCCGCGCTCCACACGGCGGGCGTACGTCGTGGCCTCACGTGACGCATCGGGCCGCAACGCCGAGACCATCACCAGTGCCCGGTCGGTACGCCGCACCTCGAGGGGACCCTGCAGCCACAACGGCTCGATGCCGTCGCTCACCCCACCGAACCGACGGATGGCCACGGCGTCGCCGTCCGCCACGAAGGTGACCACCACCTCTGCACTGGCGGGTTCACGGTCGAAATCGTCGAACCCCCACGTGAGCGCGACCTGTGCGGTCCACGAGCCGTCGTCCGCGCCGGCGCCTGTCTCGTCGACGTACCGTGCGGAGAAGTCCGTGACGTCGAGTGCCTCGGCGTTGTCGGCGACCGAGCCCAGCAAAGTGTTGGCGTCGCTGTCGCCGGATGGCGCGAGGGCACGTGCCGCATCAGCAT